>URNZ01000001.1 GCA_900549405.1 uncultured Eubacteriales bacterium
TGGACCAGGTGGTGGAACCCTTTGTGCAGGCCAAGCGGCAGACAGGACAGTGGACACAGGAGGATGAGGCGGGCTATCAGCTCTACCGGCAGGAAACAGATCCGAAGAAGCGCACCTTTCGGGTATGGTATCTCATCGCCAACCCCCGCGGCCTGCCGAAAGAGTTTGTCCAGAAAGAGCTGGAGTTTCGGTGGAAGCTGTTTCCGGAAAAGAAGGAACAATCCAGCTGCCCAGAGGGGTGCTGGACATCCACATGGGGAACTATGCCTCGGGAGGACGCTGAATGAACGGCGTTGTGCTCCTGGTGGGCGGACTGCTGCTTGTGGCGGTAATCAAGCTGATTATGGATCGAAATTGGATTGGCCTGCTTCTCTGTGCTGTCGCCCTGCTTCTGGTCTTTGGGGCTGGACACCACACAAAATAGGCCATTTTAAGAATCGAGGAGGTGAAGTATGCAGAATTCAACAAATATGCGGATACTGGAATTACTCCGGTTTCTCTATGAGCGGACCGATGAAAACCATCCCGCCACAGTATCTGACATCATTGCCCATCTGAATGGAAAAGGAATTCAGGCAGTGCGGCAGACTGTTTACGCAGATACCAATGCGCTGATCGATGCGGGGATTGATATTGTGGTGGTTAAGAGTACCCAAAACCAATATTTTATGGGAAACCGCCTGTTTGAGTATCCAGAACTGAAAATGCTGACAGACGCAGTAGCATCCTCGAAGATCATTTCTGCCAGGAAATCCGAGGAACTGGTACAGAAATTATGCCGTCTGACCAGCACACATCAGGCAGAGCAGCTTCGGCAGCTCGCCAGCCTGTCCAGCCGGGTGAAACCGGACAATGAGCAAGTCTATTACATCATTGATGCCATCCAAACGGCAATCTTGGAAAAGCGGCAGATACAGTTCCAGTATTATGAATATACGCCCGAGAAAAAACGAGTTCTCAAACATGGCGGTTATCTCTATCAACTGGACCCTTACGCTTTGGAATGGAAGAATGACCACTATTACCTGATTGGCTTTTCTCACAAACACCAGCGGATGGCCCACTTTCGAGTAGACCGTCTGTCGGGGATCAAGATACTTCCCTCCGGCTTTACCCCCGATGAAGACTTTGATGTGGCGGGCTACACCAACAAGATCGTTGATATGTTTGCTGCTGACCGCACAGTTTCTGTTGAACTGCTCTGTGAGAACAAGCTGATGAAAACCATCATAGACCATTATGGAGAAGCTGTACCAACCCGCACATATGACGAGGAACACTTTACGGCAAACATTGAAGTCGACCCAAGCGGCACCTTTTACGGATGGGTATTCAAATTTATGGGCGGGATTCAGATCATAGCACCTCATGAGTGTGTGGAAGAAATGAAGCGGATCGCCCACAGGTTTCTCTAAAACAGGGACCAGGTGTTATGGAATTTTAACACCTGGCCTCTGCTTTCTTTTTTGCCCTTGTGTCGAACAGATGTGCCAGTTATAATATAAACAAGATGTTCGCAAACCAGCGAAACTCTATGAAGGAGGGAGACCAGTGACCTTTGGAGCTTTCATCAGCACACGGCGCAAAGAGGCCAAATTAAATCTCCGGGATACCGCGAAACACCTCGGTATCTCCAATGGGTACCTGTGTGATATTGAGCAGGGTCGCCGGCCAGCGCCAGAGGGAGCATTTGTAGAGCGGATCTCTTCTTTTCTGGAATTGGATAAGCAGGAGCATGAAATGCTGCTGGATCTGGCCGCAGATTCCAGGCAGACGGTTCCGGCCGATCTGCCTGACTATATCCGCCAGCATGACATCGTCCGCGCAGCATTGAGAGTGGCAAAGGAAGTAGATGCTACCGATGAGGAATGGAAGGCATTTATGGAAATGCTACAGAACCGCCAGAACTAAGGGGGGATTTTCTTGTCTGTACCAAAGTATCGATTGGACGCAATTGAAACCATTGGACGGAAGATCCTGCAAGAGTATGATCCCGCTTTGTTGGACGGGCCTCCCCAGGCAGTTCCCATTGAAACTATCATAGAGACCAAGTTTGATCTAACTCTGGAATATCATTGCCTACGCAAAAACGGGAGCATCCTTGGGGAAACGATTTTTGATGAAGGAGCGGCTATTTTATACGACCAAGATGAAAAACGCTACCGTTTGATTGCAGTCAAGGCCGGAACAATCCTGGTGGAGGAGCGGCTTTGTGTGGACAGGCTCCTCGGCAGGCTGCGGTTCACCTGTGCTCACGAATTGGGGCACTGGGTCCTGCACCAGAAGCTGTACTCCGGCACAGGCGATGTGGCTGCCTATGAAGGAAAAACATCTTTGGATGAAAGCCACGGTCTGGTCGAATGGCAGGCGGATGCTTTGGCTACTGCTCTCCTCATGCCCCTGCCGCAAATCAAAAGAAGTTTTTACCGTTTGCGTGCAGGCAGGAGCAATGAGCAGTTGGTTGCGGAAATGGCTCAGATCTTCCAAGTCTCCAAGCAGGCCATGCGTATTCGGTTGGAAACACGCAATCTCATATAAGTTTGGTACGGCAAGCCCCCCTCCTGAGAGAGGGGCGCAGCCGCACCAATGTTCACAGGCTTTGTTATATGCATTTTGTTCGCAGTTTAGCGAACATGGGAGGAGGAGAATGGCATGAGAAAAGAAAGTTCCACTTTGCAGAAATGTAAAAGGCAGATGGCGACCCTTGGATTTGACAGCCAGCTGGCCTATCACCGGGTAAAGCTGATTTTGAAAATCTACCGGGATGTGGTGTGGGTCCTCAGTGAGCGGGTGGAGGAACTGCATGAGTACGCCTGGGAGCTGGGCGCTCAGGACGCTGATACCGGGCTTATCTATCTGCAAAGTTTCGCCCCGGATATGGATCTGCAGGAGTTTGAGGAACGGGTCTGCTGTGTGATGGAAAACCGGATGCTGGTGGATGTGATCGACCGTGCCCTTCTCCGCTTGAAACGATACCCTGACCGGGGTGAACTTTACTATGAGATCCTGACCAAACAATTTATCCACCGTTTCAACAGCACAGAAAAGGAACTGCTGGATGAGCTGAATATGGAGCGAAGCGTATTCTATGACCGAAAGCGCGAGGCGATCTTCTTATTGTCCCTCTGCCTTTTTGGTTATGCTGTGCCGGAACTTCAGGAAGAATTGGAGATGCCCCGACTTTATCCCGACTGATTCCCGATGAAAAACCGACGAAATCCCTACTCCCTTCCGACTTTGCCTCTGCTATACTCAGTACAGTGGCAGGTATGCGCAAAAATGAATAGGACCAGCTGACAAGGGCCGGGACGCTGTAAAGTGTCCCGGCCCTCTGTATTCCTGCCGCAATATGGCGGCGGGGATCGGCCGGGGATGCAGAAATGCGTCCCCGGCTATTTTTCTGCCCGGCACTGGGAGGGCCGGCATGGGCTGGGAGGCTTATATCGCCAAGTACCCCTGATTTCAAGATTTTGATTCGCCATCAAAATCTTGAAATTTGGAGGAAAGGCACATGGAATCCAACGGGAAGTTTACCCTTATTGTTTTTAACACCTGCACTCAGGAATATGAGGAAGTCATAGTGACAGAGGAGGTCTATCGCACTTACTGCAGAACCCGGTGGAATATCAAGGACAATGATCAGAGCTTTTTTGACCATGAGATCCAGACGAGTGGGATGATCGGAAGTCAGGATGGCGCCTATGAAAATTTCCGGGAGTTTATTGACGCCATCAACACTCCGGAACACATCATCCTTGAACAAATAAAGAAAGAGGCCCTGTACCAAGCGATCTCAGCGTTGCCTGCTGCGGATCAGGCATTGGTACAGGGGTTGTTTTTTAAGGGACAAAGTGAACTTGACTATGCAAGAGAGATTGGCGTTTCACAGCCTGCAGTGCATAAACGGAAAGTCCGTATTCTCAAGTCTTTGAAAAAACTTTTAGAAAATTGAAATTGGAGGGTTATTAAAATGCCGACATCTTCCCCTATACAAGCGAGAAGGAAATGCTTCTCACTTGTTCCTTGAAAACCGAATATCCGATTGTCTGAATACTTTCCTGACGGGGCCCCTGCTGAACAGGGGCAAGCGACGCTGGAGGATGCGCGAAAACCATCTGTAGAGGTTCTGGTACAGGCTGCAAACGAAGTCACCTATACATTTTTGTTCGGTTATGACAGCCTGACGGATTTCCCCTCTATCAACGACGGCCAAATAAGGTGCTAAGCGGGTCCATCCGTCCAAAAAACAGCCTGTGGCAAGCTGTATCGCAATGACTCCGCCAGGGATAATGATACTTCCGTCCAGTCACAGCCCCCACCGAAATGGGGATCAAGCAATGAGGGCGGCCGACAGAGATCCTGCCGGGGGTGAGAGTCCCATGACGCGGTGAAGCCAGCCGCGGTTCAGATGGTCGCCCTATGGAGCTGATGCCAATGGCACAGGCTCCTGCGCTTGGGGAAGTAGTGTCGAATACAAGCGCCAAAGAAAGACAACACAAATGTGAAGTCTTAATATCAGAAGCTATGGGGATCGCTTCTGTCCAAAACCCGTTTACTGACCGGAACATGCCGTATGAGCAGCCATTCCAACCAGATGCGGGAGATGCGGAGGCGGTCCCTATTTTTGTGATATTAAGCCCAATATGCTGAGGAGGTGTATTCTGTGAAAACATATTGCAGACAGGAAATCAGCCGTGGTGACATTTACTATGCTGACCTGCGGCCAGTCATCGGGTCTGAGCAAGGTGGTATCCGTCCGGTACTCATTCTGCAGAACAATGTAGGCAACCGCCACAGCCCCACAGTGATCGCAGCCCCCATCACCAGCAAGATGGGAAAACCGCGGCTGCCTACACATGTTTGTTTGAATAGGCAAGCGAATGGATTGAGCTGTGGTTCCGTTATCCTCTTGGAGCAACTTCGCACTATTGATAAGTCCAGGCTCAGAGAGCGCGTTGGAGCATTGGACACCTCCGAGATGAAACAGATTGACTGGGCGCTTGGGGTCAGCGTCGGTCTGGTGGAAGGATATCGGTAGAATAGGTCAATTTATGAACATTTATTCTGTTGGTATTGGTGAATAGATGTTGCCGCCTTACTTGTGGTATTGTTTGAAAAAGCACTTGGGAATAGGAAAACGAGGTGAAGCAAGAGTGGAGTACCGAAAAGTTTACTTCCGGATTCGCAGCCGCTATCAGTTCGATTCCGGCTGGCCGGCTGAGACTGACGCCGCCAAATTTCATGAAGAAAGCCGCAGCCTGTTCCAGAGTGCGGGCTGGGATCTACAGCCCGGTGGGGACAGCACATCTGATACCGTTACGAAAGGCTGGCAGGAGTTATACCTGCATCCGATGAACTTTAGTGGTATTATAGAGATGGACGAGATCCCAGCCATCCAAGAACTACTGAAGGATGCGAAATCGTTCTGCTGCTATGGCTTCGACTGCTACGAGAGGTATTGGGATATTACCGATGAGGAATATCTGGCACAGTTGGAGACCAAGCGCGGGGAGATCACACATGAAATTCTGGAACGGTGCCGGACAAAACGGAAAAACCTGTATATCACAGGCCCGGTTGCTTTAAATGTCGCTCAAAAGTTCTCTGTACACAGGCTCTGTGATAAAGAAGGCAAGCATAATCTTGCCAACCGCTTCGTGGGCGAACTGATGGAGCAGCTTGTTCAAGATGGCCTGCTGGTGACAACGAAAACCAGGAACGGTCCTGGTGTCCGCACGGCAACCGATGCAGAAATTAGCTCCCCACTGCCAGGGCAGCAGCAAATGACCCTGTAAATCGAGGTGCGATGGAATGGCAATTTATATTACGGGTGATACTCACGGCGACTTCCAACGCTTTGGGAGCAAATACTTCCCACAGCAGAAGGAGATGAGCCGGGGGGACTATGTGGTCATCGCGGGTGATTTTGGAGGACTGTGGGATGGAAGCCAGAAAGATCAATATTGGTTGGACTGGCTGAACAAGAAGCCCTTCACCACCCTGTTCGTGGATGGGAACCATGAGAATTTTGACTTGCTGAACACTCTACCAGAAAAAGAATGGAATGGCGGACGGGTCCATGTTGTGCGGGAGCATGTCCTGCACCTTATGCGGGGACAGGTCTTCGACTTCGGCGGCCTCGCCTGGTTCACAATGGGCGGTGCGGCCTCCCATGATATTCAGGATGGAATCCTTGATCCCGCCGCTCCGGACTTCGAGCGCCAGTATTGGCTGATGCGCCGGATGCGGTCCATGTTCCGGGTCAAAGGCGTGAGCTGGTGGGAGGAGGAGATGCCCAGCTTGGAGGAGTACCAAGAAGCCCTGGCAAACTTGGAACGGGTCAACTGGACGGTAGACTGTGTTCTCACCCACTGCGCTCCCAGCGGTGTGGTGCAGGAGATCAATCCATCCTATGGAACGGATGAACTGACGGACTTTCTTGAAATGGTCAGCCAGCGGTGTAAATTCGCCTACTGGTTTTTCGGCCATTACCATGAGAATCGAATCATAGATCAGAAATACATCCTCCAGTGGGAAAAGATATCTGAACTGGGTTTTTAATCGCAATGGATCAGGGAGTGGGTAACCAGCATTCCCTGGTCTTTTATTCTGAACGGAGTGGAAGACGCCAAATGAGCAAAGAGATAGGCTACACAAAGGGAAAAAGCGATTTTACATATATGGTAGAGCATAGGTGATATTTTGTTATCAGGAGGAAAAAATGACATTTGAAATTAAAGATTATTTTGAGACGCCCGTTATATTGGAGCCGAGGGTGGAATTGTACACGGTTTATGATTTTATGGGCAAAGAACTGCCTGGCCTTGCGATTGTTCTTGATATGCCTATCCAAGGAGCAGATGAGAAAGAAC
The DNA here is from genome assembly GCA_900549405.1 of uncultured Eubacteriales bacterium. Classification (GTDB taxonomy): domain Bacteria; phylum Bacillota; class Clostridia; order Oscillospirales; family Oscillospiraceae; genus Lawsonibacter. Next base: position 6,873 of record URNZ01000001.1, read on the forward strand.
AGTTCGCTATTCTTACAAAATCTTTTGAAGAATTTATTGGCTTGAAAAACAGTGCATATGTCGATATAAACAACTGTCCCTTTGCGCCGCAGCTGCTCAATCGTGGATTTGCTAAAGATACTGGGCTCTACAAAGAAAGTGGGTTCTGCTCCTACCCTTTATGGACATTTGATGAAACCGTTCTGAAAGAAACCGGCGGTGAGAAGTACGAGAGATACGCACGGGCTTATGACGAGTATATGGAGTCCTCTTTTATAGGAATGATGGGTGCGGAAGATGAAACAGGCGAAGAAATATGTACAGGAATGATGATGTAATAAGTCCATAATACAGTCCGTGGCTGGACTGAGGAATACCAAGAGGCTCTGGTGAACTCGGAATGGGTCAACTGGACAGCGGACTGCGTTCTCGCCCACTGCGCTCCCAGCAGCGGAGTAATGACGCATACGGAGTGGTCCGATGTATATCCCGGAATGATTGTGGAATAGACGAACAGCCCGTCCTGTGATATGATGGTAGTAAGTCAAAAAGATTGGAGGACAGGCTAATGCCGGAAAAACAGAAGAAAACCATTCGGGAATTGACCCTCATGCTGATGTACCTGACCTCCTGGGAGGAACGGGATACACCGGAAATGCGGGCGGTCAAGAAAAAGGAACTGGAAAAGTATCCCCTTGTCCGCCGATGCTGGAAGGGCTATGATCACGACCTGCTGAACAAACTTTCAGAGGAAGGGCTGATCAACGCTGCCGGGCGAACCTATCCCGCCCTCATCACACCGGAGGGAGAAGCCGAAGCTCGGAAACTGCTGGCCCAATATGGAATTGATACAGAAGAAAGAAGGCGTTGCAGTGCGGAACGATAAACAAGAACAGGCGATCCGATCCAGCGCAGCGGAATACCTGACCTTTGTGGCCGCTACCGGTGACAGTACAGAGAGCATGGAAATGCGCTATGAGGATGAGAATATCTGGCTGACCCAGAAGATGATGTCGGCTCTCTATGATGTGGATGTTCGGACAATCAATGAGCACATCCAGAAGATCTATGAGGATGGTGAGCTGACAGAGGAGGCAACTATCCGGAATTTCCGGATAGTTCAAACTGAGGGCTCCCGTCAGGTTAGCCGCCAGGTGAAGCACTACAATCTGCAGATGATCATTGCGGTTGGATTCAAGGTCAACAATGACCGGGCGGTCCAGTTCCGCAAGTGGGCCAATACCATCGTTAAGGACTACACCATTCAGGGCTGGGCCATGGACAGTGACCGGTTGAAAAACGGGGGTAGTGTACTTACCAAGGAATACTTCGACCACCTTCTGGAGCAGATCCGGGAGATTCGGATGTCTGAACGCAAGTTCTACCAAAAGATCACCGACATCTACGCCACGGCTCTGGATTATGATAAATCAGCCAAAACCACACGCCTGTTTTTTTCCGAGGTACAGAACAAACTCCACTGGGCGATCCACCGTCATACTGCGGCGGAGTTGATTGTGGAGCGAGCCAACGCTGAAAAACCTCACATGGGCTTAACTTCCTGGGAGCAGTATCCAAACGGAAAAATACAGAAGTATGATGTGTCCATTGCTAAGAACTATCTTTCCAGAGAGGAACTGCAGGCGCTGGAACGCATTGTGACCATGTACCTGGACTATGCGGAATACCAGGCAGGCCGCCATATCCCTATGACCATGCAGGACTGGTCACAGCGGCTGAATCGCTTCCTGGAATTCAATGAGCATGAGATCCTCCACGACACCGGCCGGGTGACGCATGAGATCGCCAAAGCCTTCGCAGAGAGCGAGTTTGAAAAATACCGGATTGTGCAGGATCGCATGTTTGAAAGCGACTTCGACCATTTCCTTGCCCTGGAGGAACAAGCAGAGAGAAAAAATGACTGACAAAAGAGAGCCGCCGGTTTCCAGACTGGCGGCTCTCTTTTACAGTTGCGGCAGAAAGATGGAGGCATATCGCTTTAGAAATCACAGCATTCTGTGCTGGTTTTCCAATGGGTACAAGATGGTGTTTTTTCACAATAGAACAACCAGAACAAATGTGCTATAATGGCTTTGAAAATGCGTCGGAAGATAAAGAGGAAGGGGTGACCGAAGCATGAAGGAGCGAACCTACATTTGCTGTGATCTAAAATCGTTTTACGCAAGTGTGGAGTGCATCGAGCGTGGGCTGAATCCACTGGACACCAACCTCGTGGTGGCGGACCTGAGCCGCACTGAAAAGACCATCTGTCTGGCGGTCACACCTTCCCTGAAGTCTTATGGCATTTCCGGTCGAGCCAGGCTGTTTGAGGTGATCCAACGGGTCAAGGAGGTCAATGCCCAACGGCAGCGGAATACCCCTGGCCGGCAGTTCACCAGCGCTTCCTCTCACGACCCGGAGGTACGGCGAAATCCTTCCCTGGCCCTCGACTATATCGTGGCTCCACCCCGGATGGCCCACTATATTGACTGGAGCACCCGCGTCTACAGTGTTTACCTCAAGCATGTGGCGCCGGAGGACATCTACCCATACAGCATCGATGAGGTGTTCATCGACGCCACCAGCTACCTGCAGACCTACCATCTGTCGGCCCGTGAATTTGCCCGGAAAATCATCCTCGACATTCTGCAGACGACCGGTATCACCGCTGCGGCGGGCATTGGGACGAATCTGTATCTGGCCAAGGTCGCCATGGACATTGGCGCGAAGCATGTCCCCGCCGATGAATACGGCGTCCGCATCGCAGAACTGGATGAGATGGGCTATCGCCGCTCCTTCTGGACCCACCGTCCGCTCACCGACTTCTGGAGGGTGGGAAAAGGCTATGCCGCCAAGCTGGAAGCCAACGGCCTGTACACCATGGGAGATATTGCCCGGTGTTCTATCGGGCAGCCTACAGATTATCACAACGAGGAACTGCTCTATAAACTGTTTGGTGTCAACGCAGAACTGCTCATCGACCATGCCTGGGGCTGGGAACCCTGCACCATTGCGGACATTAAGGCATACAAACCAGAAAACAAGAGCATCGTCTCCGGGCAGATTCTGCAGTACCCATACCCATTTGAAAAGGCAAGGCTGGTCATCCAGGAGATGGCCGATGCACTGGCGCTGGAATTGGTAGATAAGCGGCTTGCGACCAACCAACTGGTCCTCACAGTAGGCTATGACATCGAAAACCTCAAGGGTACAGTCTACACCGGAGAGGTCACCACGGACCGCTATGGGCGCAAAATTCCCAAGCATGCTCATGGTACAGTCAATCTGGACGGATATACTTCCTCCGGCGAGGAGCTGCTCAAGGCAGCCACCAGCCTGTATGACCGGATCGTAGATAAAACCCTGCTGGCCCGCCGGCTGACCCTCTGCGCCAATCACCTGCTGGACGAGTCTTCTGTGCCGGAGGATTTGCCGGAGCAGATTGACCTGTTTACGGACTACTCGGCAAAGGAAAAGCAGAAAAAAGAGGCTGACACTGCCCATGCACGGGAGAGAAAACTCCAGGAAACCATGCTGGACATCAAAAAGCGTTTTGGCAAGAATGCCATCCTCAAAGGACTGAATCTGGAGGACGGCGCCACAGCCAGGGAGAGAAACAACCAAATCGGAGGTCACAAAGCATGACCGGACCATACGATGATATCATCAACTTGCCGCATCCTACCTCAGCCAAGCACCCGAGGATGCCGCTCTCAGACCGTGCGGCCCAGTTCGCACCCTTTGCGGCCCTGTCCGGCCACAGCGCCGCCCTTGTGGAAACGGCCCGGCTGACCGACCAGCGCATGGAACTGGACGAGGATGCCAGGGCTGCCTTGGACTCAAAACAGCAACTGCTGTTGGAGCGGATCAAAGAGCGGCCGGAAATCACGGTGACCTGGTTCCAGCCCGACGCAAAGAAAGACGGCGGCCGGTATATCGTATCAACCGGGAGGCTGAAAAGAATCCATGAGGCGGATCAGGTATTGATTCTGGTTGATGGCTTAAGGATACCGATAGGCGACATCGTTGAACTGGAAAGTGAGTGCATTCGGGGGCTTCTTTGAGAGAAATTGAAAAGCTGTGTACAGTGTTTGCGCCAACATACGACTAATTTTATAAGTTATAACTGATAAAATTAGATTATATCAGTTGATTTTCAGTTGTAAATGGGATATACTGAGGTCAACGATAGAAAGGAGGCGTTCCAATCATGATCAAACGAGAACTGTATATGAACCGCATCCGTCCCTTCATTGGGGGCGAACTGATTAAGGTAATGACCGGCATTCGCCGCTCCGGTAAGTCGGTGATGCTGGAACTGATCAAAGAGGAACTGGCGGAGGCTGGTGTTGCCCCGTCTCAGATGATCTCAATCAATTTTGAAGATATGCGGTACTCCCATCTGCAGACCGCAACGGCTCTGCACGATGAGATCATAAAACGGGCAGAGGGCATCGAGGGAAAAGCGTATCTGTTTTTTGACGAGATCCAGGAAGTAGAGGGCTGGGAAAAGTGCGTCAATTCTTTGCGAGTGGCGCTGGACTGCGATATCTACATTACGGGCTCCAACGCAAAACTGCTGTCCGGTGAACTGGCCACTTATATTGGCGGACGGTATGTGGAGTTTGTGATTTACCCATTCTCCTTCGCTGAATTCCTGGAACTGTACCACACAATTGCACCAAGCGATTCGATCCAGCAATGCTTTCAAAAATATCTGCTGGCCGGAGGAATGCCCTATCTGGCCAACCTCCGGTATGAGGAAGAACCCTCCCGGCAGTATCTCACAGATCTATTCAATTCTGTGCAGCTCAAAGATATCGTAAAACGGAACAAGATTCGGGATATTGATTTGCTGGAGCGCATCATTGCGTATATGACCGCAAATGTCGGAACAGTTTTCTCAGCGTCCTCTCTGGCTAAGTTTTTCAAAAATGAGCAGCGGACTGTCGCGGCAGAAACCATCCTGAACTATGTGCGGTACTGCTGTGACGCATATCTCTTCTATCAGGTAAAGCGCCAGGACCTGCAGGGCAAGCAGATACTGGCCTCCAACGAAAAGTATTATATTGCGGATCACGGTATTCGGGAGGCTGTGTTCGGCGGGAACATGAAGGACATCAACCTGATCCTCGAAAACATTGTCTACATGGAACTGCTGCGACGGGGTTATGTTGTCACAGTAGGCAGAGCAGGAGAAAAAGAAATTGACTTTGTATGCGAAAAAAGAGGAGAAAAACTCTATGTGCAGGTAACATACCTGCTGGCCTCTGAAGATACGGTGAAACGGGAGTTCGGTGCATACGATGGCATCCAGGACAATTTCCCCAAGTATGTCGTATCCCTCGACGAGTTTGACATGAGCAGGAACGGGATCAAGCACCGGAATATCCGTGACTTCCTTCTGGCGGAAGAATGGAATTGAGAAAGCGGTAACATATCAGGGCGTGATTGGCGAGGAGGTGACGCATAAGTGAGTGGAAGCAGCCCGAAAAGCATATCAATATCAGGTGTCGAAACCGATATAACCATCGGCAAAGAACTGGCTGCCGTTGCGCAGAAATCAAAGGCACTGGCCTCACGCGACTGCTTTGAGCAACTGGAGATGTACCTCCACGGCAGAAGTCATGACCGCGTGTGTCTGCTCTTTGGCCTGCTCCAGACTGGAAAAAACACCATGCTCCGTCAGGCCATTGGCAGAATGACAAAGGAGGACTTGAGCCGTATCGCATACATCAAGGCCCGCAGGACTGACAATATGGCGATGATGAACCGGGATCTCAAGAAGTTGTTTAACGCGGGATTCCGATATGTGTTCATCGACGAGGTCACGCTGATGGAAGACTTTATTGACTCGGCTGCCCTCTTTTCCGATGTGTTCGCCACCATGGGAATGAAGATCGTCCTGTCTGGTACGGACTCCCTGGGCTTCTGGCTGGCAATGGATGAAGAATTGTATGACCGGGCCAAGTCCATCCACACGACCTTCATCCCATATCGGGAGTATAGCCGTCTGCTCGGGATCGACAGCATTGATGAGTACATCCGATATGGCGGCACACTACGCGCCGGAGAGCTGGCCTTTGACGATGAAGATGTGAATGCTCAGGATGCATCCTTCCGGGATGACGAGTCCACCCGAAGATACATCGACACGGCAATCTGCAAGAACATCCAGCACTCCCTGGCCTGCTACGAGTCGGGCGGGCATTTCCGCCACCTGTACTCTCTGTATGAAGCTGGAGAGCTGACCAGCGCCATCAACCGGATCATAGAGGATATGAACCACCGATTCCTGATCTCAGTGCTGACCGATGATTTTCTCTCCCATGACCTGCGGCTCACTGCCGCAAATCTGCGGAAAGAGCGTGACCCCGAAAAGCGCACAGAGGCGCTGGATGCCATTGATACAGAGGCGGTCACCCAGCGTTTGATGGAACTGCTGGATATCCGGAACAAGGAGGAGCAGTCCATCGGTATCACAACTGCTCACATCATAGAGATTAAGCAATATCTTACCGCGTTGGAGTTGATTGTGGATTGTCCCATTGAATCGGCGGACCCCGGAATTGAACCAGTGGAACATATTCTCTTCACACAGCCTGGAATGCGATATTGTCAGGCCCAGGCCCTTATCCATTCCTTGTTAAAGGATGAGCAGTTCTCGGCGCTCAGCGAATATGATAAAACGCAGATCACGGGCCGCATCCTTGAAGAAGTCCGTGGCCGGATGATGGAAGATATTGTGCTGCTGGAAACCATGAAGGCGGCCGACAAGGATCACCGTGTTTTCAAACTGCAGTTTGAGGCTGGCGAGTTTGACATGGTCATCTATGACCAGAAAGAAAACTCCTGTGAGATCTTTGAAATCAAACACAGCAGCAAACAGGTTCCCTTTCAATACCGGCACCTCGTCGATGAGGATAAATGCCAGAGGACGGAACGGCGGTTTGGTCCCATCCATGGGCGCTATATCCTGTACCGCGGCGAAGATGCGCAGATGGAAAATGGGGTCCAATACTGGAATGTAGAGAATTATCTGAAGGCTCTGCCAACATTGGATATCGTCCAAGTACAGGAAATCGGTATGCAGTCAATCGAACCTACTCTGTAAAAGGACTATCGCCACTAAGCAGTTACAATTAGAAATTGAAAAGCATCGGCTATCTTTTTAGGATAGCCGATGCTTTATTTTTAGGAGGATTACTATGAACAGGGTACTCAGAATCGACGAAGAAAAGCCTGAAATGCATATCTCGGTTCAGGGCTATAAGGTCACTCTCTGCTTTGCAGAAAAAGAAAATCCTGAAGTTGCTGTATTAGTAAAGCAGGCTCTCCTGAGCGCCTATGCAATGCCCCAGAAATAGAACGACTTGCTGAAGGTCTTGCATTCAGAAGATTTGATGAAGGGATGGTCAGTAAAATGGCTGAAAGAGTCTATTGCTTATACAGAGGTAAGGATCAGGAAAGCATTCTCATGCAGAAGAACGCCTGCCACGATTTTGCAGAGAAAAAAGGCTGGAACATTGTTGGCGAGGAGCAGGAGATCGGCGTGTCCGGCTATAAAGTCAGCACTGATGACCTTGTTAAGTTAAAGCGCATTAGAAAGGCTGCTGAGCAGGGTGAGTTTGATATCCTGCTGGTCTTTATGTATGACCGGCTGGGACGCAATCTCAACGAAACCCCATTCATCGCAGAGTGGTTTACCAAGAAGGGCATCCATGTTTGGAGCGTCTATGAGGGAGAGATCATAGACGGCGTTGATGCAGAACGCATGCTTGACTACATTCGCTTTTGGCAGACTGATGAGGCCCAAAAACTTTGAGCAAAGTACAGGATAACCCAACACACCAGCCCATTTACTGCAGATTTGTTTATAAAAAGATTATCAATTCCCCTGGCTATTCTGGCCGTAGTGTGAGATAATGGGTATGGCAAAAGCCGGGAACCTTGATAATCGAATAGAATGAATTGGGTGTCCGCCCTCTCACACAAAAAACATGAGAGGACGGATATCAATGGCTGAAAGAGTTTATTGTTTATACAGAGTTTCCACCAACAAGCAGGTCGATCACGATGAAAACAACCAGGCAGACATCCCTATGCAGAGAAAAGCCTGCCACGATTTTGCGGCGAAAATGGGCTGGGTCATCGTGGGCGAGGAGCAGGAAACTGGCGTATCCGGTTATAAAGTCAGCGCCGATGACCGTGATAAACTGCAGCTCATCAAGAAGTATGCAGAGCAGGGCAAGTTCGATATTCTGCTTGTCTTCATGTTCGACCGACTGGGCCGCAAGTCAGATGAAACACCCTTCGTTGTGGAGTGGTTTACTAAAAAGGGCGTCCGCGTCTGGAGCGTACAGGAAGGAGAGCAGCGGTTTGAGTCCCACACGGACCGCCTGACCAACTATATCCGTTTCTGGCAGGCCGATGGAGAGAGCCAGAAAACTTCGATGCGCACCAAAACGGCCCTTGGCCAGATGGTAGAGGAAGGCCGGTTCCGCGGTGGAAACGCACCATACGGGTACCGGCTGGAAAAGAGCGGCATCCTCAACAAGCGCAAACATGAGGTGTACATGCTGGTCATTGATGAGGACGAGGCCAGAGTCGTCCGGATGATGTTTGACCTCTGCATTTCGTCCGGTTACGGCAGATGGCGCCTTGCCAACTTCCTCAACGACCACGGGATCAAAAACCGGAAGGGACAAAACTGGCACGACGCCAGTGTGGGGGGCATCCTGCACAACCCGCTCTACAAGGGAATCCTTCGGAGCGGAGAAACCTATGCCGGCCCCTTTGAGGCCCTCCAGATCATCGCCCCAGACCAATTCGACCTGGCGCAGAAACTGATGCTGGAGCGGACCAATGAGCGGAAAGAGCGGCGCACAGTACCGCTGAATACCGCAGGCCAATCCCTGCTTTCCGGGAACATCTTCTGCGGCCACTGCGGAGGCCGGCTGGTGCTCACTACCAACGGGACAACCACCCGCCTTGCGGATGGGACGCCGGTCCATAAAAAGCGTATTCGCTATGTATGCTACAACAAGACCCGGCGCCGTCAGGAATGTACAGGACAGACTGGATACACAATGCACATTCTGGACGGGATCGTCACTGAGGTGCTGCATCAGGTCTTCGACAAGATGCAGGGAGCTTCCAACGACATGATTGTGGGAAGTGCGGTTCAAAAGCAGATGGCAATGATACGCTCGGAATTGCAGCGGGCCAGAGCCGAAAACACCAAGGCCAATAAGGAATATGAATCCCTCAAGTCCGAGGTGCTGAAGGCGATCCAAGGGAAAAGCGCCCTGCCGCAAGATGTGCTGACTGAAATGCTGGAGGATACCCGACAGAAGGTACTGTCCACCAGTGAACGAATCACGACCCTTACCGCAGAACTGAATGATGGAAACTCTAAGATCGAGGAGATGAAGGCCGAGTTCAACCGGATCGTGTCCTGGTCCAAGATTTTTGATGAAAGCCCGATGGAGGTCAAGAAAATGATCTGCGGCTACATCATCAAGAAGGTTTCGGTGTTCCGGGACTATAGGGTCAAGATTGAATTCAACATTAATGTGGAGCAGTTCCTGAATGGTATCGACAGCATCGACGAATGCGCTACCTATGAACTGCCCATGGCGCAATAAGCTCTCACCCTCGCCACGACCACGGCGAGGGGTACATATCGTAAAGGTATGTCCAGTTGACAACATATACCTTCTATGCTATACTGCAACTTGTCTCTCATCAATTGCCGGGGCGGGATATTCAAGCCCTTTCCCAAGCCATCAGGGGGTGCATACCCGATGGTTCGGGAGAGCGCTTGAATGGCATTCAAGAGGTCAGCGGTTCGATCCCGCTTATCTCCACCAACCGGACATCTTATTGGATGTCCGGTTTTTCTTTGTCTATATTTGCAACTATTTTTAGTTGCATTCTCCTCTTTTGATGTGTATAATATAGCGCAAAAAGAATTAAAAACATATCAAATCAAGCAGCTAATCGAGCTTTTAGAACAGGAAGGTCTCATATGAATAATACAATCAAATATAAGGGCTATATTGGAAGCGTGGAGTTTTCTGAGGAGGACGGCATTTTTTATGGCAAGGTCATGGGAATCCGTTCTCTGATCTCTTACGAAGGTGAAAGCGCAAAAGAGCTTCTCACGGATTTTCATGGCGCAGTGGATGACTATCTGGAAAACTGCAAAGCCGAAGGGAAGCAGCCCGAGGAGGCCTTTAAGGGCAGCTTTAATGTTCGGGTCTCCCCTGCCCTCCACAAAAAACTGTTTTTATATACCACCGCTCACCAGATGTCCATGAATAAATATATCGAAGATACTCTGGCGGCCTCCCCCGCGGCACAAGTCAATATATAACATCTTCTAGCATTCTCAATTTAACATATGATACGGCCCCCAGGCTGCTGCTCTTCGCGGCGGCCTGGGGGCCATTTGCTTCTTTTCTGTTATCTCTGCACCCGCCCGGAGCCGTCTCCGGCCACCAGGCGCTTGACCTCGTCGGCGGTGGACAGGTTGAAGTCCAGCTCCATGGTCTGCTTCAGGCAGGAGGCCGCCGCGGCGTATTCGATGGTCTCCTGGGGGCCGTAGTCGTTCATCACGCCATACAGCAGTCCGGCGGTGAAGGAGTCGCCGCCGCCCACCCGGTCCACCAGGCGAATCATGTACTGGCGGGAGAAATAAGGCTTGCCGCCGGTATACAGCATGGCGCTCCACTCGTTGTCCGAGGCGCTGATGCTCCGCCGCAGGGTGACGGCCACCATCTTGGTGCCATAGGTCTGGCAGATCTGCTCGGCCACATCCACATAGCCCTCCCGGTTCAGCTTGCCCTGGGTCACGTCGGTGTCCCGGGCCTTGATCCCCAGGACCTTATCCGCATCCTCCTCGTTGGCCACCAGAATGTCGATGTAGGGCATCAGCTGGGTCATGCAGGCCTTGGCCTCCGCCTCGGTCCACAGATTCTTGCGATAGTTCAGGTCGCAGCTGATGGTCAGCCCCATCTCCTTGGCCTTTTTGCAGGCCTGGATGCACACCTGGGGGATGGTCTTGCTCAGGGCGGGGGTGATGCCCGTCATGTGGAAGTTGCTGGCCCCGGCAAAGATGGCCTCCCAGTCAAAGTCCTCATAGGAGCACTGGGCGATGGAGGAGTATTTCCGGTCGTACACCACCTTAGAGGGCCGCTGAGAGGCCCCCTTTTCCACATAGAACACGCCCATGCGCTCGCCGCCATAGGCGATGTGGCTGGTGCCCACGCCGAATTTCCGCAGCTGGGCCACCCCGGCGGCGGCGATGTCGTTTTCGGGCAGACGGGTGACAAAGTCGGTGTCCATGCCCATCATAGCTAGGGAGACGCACACGTTGGCCTCCGCGCCGGTGTAGTTGACCATAAAGCGGTCTGCCTGGAGAAAGCGCAGATAGCCCTCCGGGTTCAGGCGGAGCATATAGTCTCCGAAACCTACCATTTTCTTCATTGCGCTCATCTCTCCTTATTTATTTCACGATGCCGTCCCGCAGGCCCTGCACCAGCAGCATCCCGGCGGTGGCCCCCTGGTCCTCGGTACCCAGGGCCTTGGCGGCAAACACCGCCGCCTTGCCATACTTGGGCTTCATGTTCTTGGTGGCCTCCAGTCCGGCTTTGGCCCCCTCCAGAGCGGCCTGGGCAGTGTCGGCCAGGCTGGCTCCGGCAGCGGCGGCCTTCTCCGCCGCCTCCGCGGCAGGCTGAACGGCGTCCAGCACCGTCCGGTCCCCGGGGGCGCACTTGCCCCGCTTGATGATGCCGTCGGCAAAGCCACGCAAGAACGCCGCGTAACCCGCCGCGTCCACCGTCTCCTTGCCCACCAGGCGCTTGCCGCCCTCCATCCAGCCGGAGGACATCAGCGTGCCCATGGTGGAGGGCACCACGCTGGACATCTTCATGCCGGACTTAGAAAGCCGCTTGCCCATGTCCGCCTCTTCCAGACCGGAATAAATTTCGGGCAGGGCGCAGTAGCCCTTCTTCATGGTCAGGCCCAAGTCGCCGTCGCCCATGCGGGCGTCCATCTCACACAGGTGGTCGGCATTGTCCGTCATCACCTGGGCCACAGACTGGAGGATGGCAGTCCAGTCGCTGCTTTTGATCTCGTTCATGTGACGCGCTTCCTTTCCGCTTATCCCGCTTACTTCTGGCAATAGAAGGGGGTGGACACGGGCATATCCAGCATGGCCCGGGTCTCATCGTCCAGCTTCATGATAGAGATGGAGGCCCCCGCCATCTCCATGGAGGTGGCAAACTCGCCCACAAAGGTGCGGTAGATGCGGATGCCCTTGTCCTCCAGCCGCTTGGACACGCTGTTGGACAGGATGTACAGCTCCTCGGCAGAGGTGGCGCCCAGGCCGTTGATGAGCAGGGCCACCTCCTCCCCCGCCGCCACGGGCATGTCGCCCAGCAGGGTGTTCAAAGACTCCTCGGCCAGCTCGTCGGCGGTCTTCACCGGGCCGTTCCACACGCCGGGCTCCCCGTGGATGCCCATGCCCATGGCCATCTCGTTCTCCCCCAGGGTGAAGTTGGCGTGGCCGATCTCCGGGATGACGCAGGGGGTCAGGGCAAAGCCCACGGTGCGGGTGTTGTCCTTGGCCTTCTGGGCGGCGGCCAGCACCTCGTCCAGGGTGCCCATCTGGGCGGCCTTGGCCCCGGCGCACTTATACATAAAGAAGATACCGGCCACGCCCCGGCGGGCGTTCACGTCCGCGTTGGAGTTCACGTCGTCCGCGCCCACAATAGAGGCGGTCTTGATGTCGTCCATGTCGCACATCTCGGCGGCCATGTCAAAGTTCATGATGTCGCCGGTGTAGTTGCCATAGAGATAGAGCACACCGGCTCCCGCCTCCACGGCCTTGCTGATCTCATAGATCTGCTCGGCACTGGGGGACTGGAACACGCTGCCCACGGCGCAGCCGTCCAGCAGGTTCTCCCCCACATAGCCCAGGAACAGGGGCAGATGGCCCGTGCCGCCGCCGGTGATGATGGCCACTTTTCCGGGGACCTTCTTCTTGGTGCAGTAGCAGCGCAGGTCGTTATTCACATAGCCCACCTGGTCCCCGTGGGCCCGATAGATGCCCTGGAGCATGTCGTCGGTATACTGGGCGGGATCGTTGATGATCTTTTTCATGGGAACTCCTCCTATGCCAAATTTAAGACGTTTAAGACTTTTTTACGATGTGGACCGCAAAGCCGCCCACTTCCTCTTCCAGATAGACGGCCACCAGCTCGCCCTTGGCGTTCACGTTTTTGAACTCCTCCCGGGTGGCGATGCCGTGGGCCTTGAAATAGGCCAGGGCCCGGCGCATGGACAGGGTGAACACGCCGATGTGGCCAAACTTACCGGGGAAGCGCTGGTTGCAGCACTCCACATAGGTGGCCGCGAAGTTGGAGCGTCCCCCCTCCTTCACCGGCCAGCCGAAGCAGCGGTTGAACCACTCGGCGGCGCCCAGGCCCTGGTCCTTGTTCTCGCCGTTGATGCCCACATGGGCCAGAGTGAAGCCCAGGGACTTGTCCACCGCCTTTTTGCACAGAGCCGTGATGCCCGCCCAGTCCTGGGCGTCCACCATGGCGGAGGGGGCCATAAAGCTGCCGCCCACGGCGGCGATCTTGTCGCTGGAGAGATAGTTCTCCAGGTTGTCCATGGTGATCCCGGCGGTGGGGATGAACTGGATGTTGCCATAGGGGCCGCACAGCTGCTTGATGGTGGCCATGCCGTTCATGGCCTCAGAGGGGAAGAACTTAAAGGTGGTCAGGCCCAGCGCCAGCCCCGCCTCGATCTCGGTGGGGGTGATGCAGCCGGGGACCACGGGCAGGCCCAGCTCCTGGCAGCGCTTCACCACGGCGGGATTGAAGCCGGGGGCGACGATAAAGTCCGCCCCGGCGGCCTTGGCCTGGTCCACCTGCTGGGTGTGCAGGATGGTCCCCGCACCCACCAGCATGTCCGGGTCGGCGGCCTTGATGGCCTTCAGGCAGTCCATGGCCAGGGGGGCCCGCATGGTCACCTCCAGCAGGGGCAGTCCCCCCGCTCTCAGGGCGGCGGCCACCTGGGGGGCGGTCTCCGGGTCTTTCAGTCCCAATACGGGGATGATCCCGTGGTCCTTGATGACAGATAACGCGTCCATAAGATGTTTTCTCCTTTCAGACAGTCAGATAGCCAGACAGCCGTCTGCGGGCTCCCCATAAGCATGGCAGCCCGCAGACGAGGAAAAGCATATTACTTCGCCTGGGCGGCGGTCTTTTTCTTGGCCATCGCGGCCTTGAACACCGGCCAGCAGAAGGTGAGCACAATGGCGATGAACAGCACACAGGACACGGGGCGGGTGACAAAGGTCGCCCAGCTGCCGTGGCTCATCACCAGGGCCCGGCGCATGTTGGACTCCAGCATGGAGCCCAGCAGCAGACCCAGCACAAAGGGGCCGTTGGGGAACTTGAACACCTTCAGGAAGAAGCCCAGCACACCGGCGGCGAACATGACGCCCACGTCGAAGAAGGTGTTGTTCAGGGCGAAGGAGCCCACCACGCACAGGATGCACACGGCGGTCCACACCGTGGGCTGAGACACGTTCAGCACCTTGGCGGAAATTTTGGCGGTGGCCAGACCGAAGATCAGGAACACTACATTGGCCAGCAGCATCAGGATCATGATGGTGGCGGTGAAGGTGACGTTCTCGGTGAACATCTTGATGCCGGGCTGCATGCCGTACATGGTCAGGGAGCCGATCAGGATGGCGGTGACCGCGTCGCCGGGGATGCCCAGGGTCATCATGGTGGTCATAGCGCCGCCGATCACCGCATTATTGGCGGAGGAAGCCACAGCCAGGCCCTCCAGAGAGCCCTTGCCGTACTCCTCGGGGTGTTTGCTCATCTTCTTGGCGTTGCCCCAGGAGATGATGGAGGCGATGTCGCCGCCGGCGGCGGGGATAGCGCCGATGACCGTGCCCTCAACGGCAGCGATCAGGGTGGGGACGGCCAGCTCCTTGGCCTGCTTGGCGGTGGGCAGCACCCGGCCCAGGGACAGGTTGACTTTACGGGCCTCCAGCTCCGCCTCCTGCTCGGCCTTGCGGAAGGTGTAGATCTGATAGAACACCTCGCCGATGCCGAACATGCCGATCATCACGGGGATGAAGGAGATGCCGCCCAGCAGGGCCGTCTGGCCGAAGGTGAAGCGCTTGATGGACAGGATGGGGTCCAGCCCCACGCAGGAGAGCAGGATGCCCGCCAGGCCTAAGATCAGGCCCTTCAGCACGCTTCCGTCAGACACGGCCACCATCATGGACAGGCCGAACAGGGCCAGCATGCAGTACTCCGGGGCGTTGAAGGAGATGGTGAACCGGGCGATGGGGGTGGAGAACAGGATCAGGCAGAAGGTGGAGAAGATACCACCGATGAAGGAATAGATCACGTTGATGCCCAGGGCCAGTCCGCCCTTGCCCTGCCGGTACAGGTTGTAGCCGTCAAAGGCCTGACAGATGGAGGCGGGGGTGCCGGGGGTGTTCACCAGGATGGCGGAGATGCCTCCGGCGAAAATGGCGGCGTTCCACAGGCCCATCAGCATGGCAAAGCCGTCGGAGGGCGCAAACCAGAAGGTGATGGGGGTCATGATGGCGATGCCCATGGTGGCCGACAGGCCGGGCAGAGCGCCGATCAAGGTGCCGATGCACACGCCAATGGCCAAAAACAACAGAACTGAGGGCTGTAGGCACGATTGCAGTGCGCTGAGCCAAACGTCAGCAGTCATTGAACTTCATCTCCTTTAACGATTGAACTGGACGGAAAATCCGACCACGAACGCGGCGTAGATAAACGCGGTGAAAACCACGGTATAGATGATGTTATACTTCAGCTTGCGGCCAAATATCGCGTTCAGCGCAAAGCAGACCAGGGCGACGCAGGGGATAAACTGGTGGGTGGTGCGCCACAGGATGAAAAACACGATCATGCTCAGAGCGGCCAGCCCCAAGCGCTTTAAGTTAAATTTGATCTCAGGGTCCACCTGAAAATACTGTACGCTGCCCTTTTGCAGCAGCCCGCGGATAAACAAAATGGTGCCCAGGATGCCCACGGCAAAGCCCAGCAGCACCGGGAAGAAGCCAGCGCCGGGCACGCCGTCCGAGGACTGGGCGTTCCAGCGCATGGTGTCCTCCAGCAGGACGTAGATAGCAACGGAATAACCGAATACGGCCGTAATGAGACCGGGGATCGTATCGCCTTTATGCATGGGGAAACCTCCTAACTCGTGGTAGAAGAAAGCCGCGCTCACGCCCGAGGGCCTGAGCGCGGCTTTGGTCGTTCATTTAGGCAATGCCAAGTTCAGGGATCAGTTCGCTGTAGTAAGCCAGCTCCTCAGAGGCCTTCTGGTCCATGTCAGAGCCGTTCAGATAGGCGTGCTCATAGCCCCGGTCAGCCAGGGTCTTCTTCACGGAGTCAGAGTTGATGGCGGTCTCAGAGGCCTTCTCCAGGATGTCGATCACAGCCTGAGGGGTGTCCTTGGGAACAGCGAAGCCGCCCCAGCCCTGGATGGTGATGTCGATGCCCAGCTCCTGGGCGGTGGGCACGTCGGGAACCACAGAGGAGCGGCTCTCGCCCAGGACGCACAGGACCTTGAAGTCGCCGGAGTCCACGTTGTTCTTCACCTCAGAGGGGCTGACGGTGACGGCCTGGATGTTGCCGCCCAGCAGGGCAGCCACAGCGGGGGCAGCGCCGTCGAAGGGCACGTGGGTGAACTGAACGCCGCACTCCTTCTCAATAGAGGCAGCGGCGATGTGCCAGATGGAGCCGGTGCCGGAGTTGCCGACCTGGATCTCGCCGGGGTGCTCCTTGGCGTAGTTGATGAAGTCCTCGAAGGTGTCCCAGGGGGCATCGGCCCGGACGGTGACAGCGGCGGGGATGGTCATGGCGCGGCCGATGAAGCGGAAGTCATCGGTGGACAGGTCGGTGAAGCCCAGGGCCTTCAGCATGGTGGACTCCACGGGCATGTAGGCGATGGTGTAGCCGTCGGGGTTGGAGTTGCGCACCTGCTCCAGGCCGATGGCGCCGGAAGCACCGGTGACGTTGGAGACCACGATGCTGGTGCCCAGGGACTGCTCCAGCTCAGAGGCATAGATGCGGGCCACGGTGTCGGATGCGCCGCCGGCGGAGTAGGGCACGATCAGGGACACCTGCTTGTTGCCGGGGAAGTCCACGGACTCAGCGCTGCTGGAGGTGCCGCCGGAGCTGGTGCTGCCGCTGGAAGCGGGGGTCTTGGAGCTGCCACAGGCGACCATCGTCAGACTCATGGCAGCAGCAAGGGCAAGAGCTAAAAACTTTTTCATTTCTTGTATCCTTCTTTCCTTGATTTATTTCACGCCCGCAGGCGTTGAAACACATATCACGCAGGTATTAAGTAAAGGCTTACAGATAGGGGGCCACGGTCTCCTTCAGCTTGGCCACATCGGCCTCATCCAGGTCCATCAGGGGCTTTCTCATGTGGCCGCCGGGGACGCCCCGGAAGGTGAGGATGTTCTTGAAGATAGACATATCGCCGCCGAACTGCATGACCTTCACCAGCTTGGTGGCCTCCACCTGGGCCTTGCGGGCGGCGGCCAGATCGCCGGACTGGAAGGCCTTGTACACGTTCACAAACGCCTCGGGGAAGGGGCCGGAGCAGCCGGACACCACGCCGTCGCAGCCGCAGGCCAGGCAGGGCAGGAACAGGTCGTCCGCGCCGGGCACCACAGAGAAGTTGCCGCCCCGCACCTGGAGATAGTCGTTGATGCGGCGCATATCCGCAAAGCTGTACTTCACGCCCACCACGTTCTTGCACGCGGCAGCGATCTTCTCCATGGTCTCGGCGGACACGTCGTTGTGGGCCAGCTGGGGGATGACGTAGACATAGACGGGGAAATCCTCCGGCAGGGCGGCGCACACCGTCTTGTAATACTCCACCATCGCCTTCTCGTCCACGGTGAAATAGCTGGGGGTGACCACGCCCACGCCGTCGGCACCGATCTTCTGGGCGTGCTGAGCCAGGCGGATGGTCTCGTCCTGGTCCATAGCGCCCACGTGGATGAACACGGTGACGCGCCCGGCGGCCTTCTTCACCACCGTCTCAGCCACCAGCTCCCGCTCCTCGGCGCTCATGAGATACATCTCGCCGGTGGTGCCGCAGGGATACAGACACTGCACGCCCTTCTGGATCAGATACTCCGTCTGCGCCTCCAGCGCAGCGACATCCACCTTGTTGTCCGCGGTGAAGGGAGTGGTCATAGCCGTGATCACGCCGTACAACTTTTTCATTGGAAGCTCCTCCTTCGTTTCCCGGCGTTTGTTCAGTATTGCTGAATAATCGTTCGGGCAAACCGTTTTTTCAAGCGCATTTTAGCATGAGTGTTATGATATGTCAACAGCTTTTTCTCGATTTATACAACATCTGAACATTTTTCTATGCTCCTGTTGACATTCCGACGAATGCACGGTAGTATAGTAACTGTATTACTGTGTCTGTGTTTTGTCCGCTCTCCCCGGCATAGCGGACTGTGTTTGAATTTGAAGAGAAGGATCGTTGTTCCATGCCTGATAAGCGAGAAAATATGCCGTCCCCTGCCGGTTCCCGAGTCACCGCCACTGCCAAGGCTCTGCGGGTGCTGGACTGCTTCACCCCCACCCAGCCGGAGCTCTCCCTGGCCCAGATCAGCCGCATTCTGAATATGCCCAAGAGCACCCTGCTCAACCAGCTGCGCACGCTGGAGGAGGCGGGCTTTTTGGGCAAGAGCCCGGAGAACCAGACCTATCGCCTGGGCCATAAGATCATGGAGCTGAGCTATTGCGCCCATGCGGCCATGCCCGTCATCCAATACGCTGTGCCGGTGATGGAGGACCTTCAGGTGTCCACCGGAGAGATCATCTATCTTACCTCCCACATCGGGGGACAGGTGTTCTATCTGGAGTGCGTCTACCCCAGCCGCCGCTCGGTGTCCTATTCTGTATCAGGCAAGACCCTGCCCATGCACTGCACCGGCTGCGGCAAGGCCATGCTCAGCCAGATGCCCACCGACCAGGTGGAGGCCATCATCCAAAAACATGGCCTGCCCTCCTTCACCCAGAACACCATCACCGACCACGACACCCTGATGGAACAGCTGGCGGTGTGCCGCCGCCGGGGCTATGCCCTGGACAACGAGGAGGAGACCATGGGGGTCAAGTGTGTGGCCATGGCCATCCGCACCAGCCGGGGGGACGTGGCCGGGGCCCTGAGCATCTCCGGCTCCACCCTGTCCATCCGAAACGAGAACATCCCCCAGTATGCCGAGCTCCTCTCCCGGGCCTGCAACTCCCTGTCCCCCTATGCCCGGATGATGCCCGCCATTCTGTATCAGAACCAAAACACATTGTAACGCCCGTCCCAGGGCGAAAAAGGGCGGATACGGCCTGAAAACACAGCGCCGTATCCGCCTGAATTTTTGGAAAGTCGTTTCCCCGGCTTTCCTTTTTCTTATTTTTCCGCTATAATAGGTCTATACGTACATCGCTCCGCCGGATGCCCGGGCGGGGCTTTGTTCGCTTTACGCGGAAAGGACATGTGAGGATGGAAGGATTTGACCGCAAGTTTGGCTTTGGCTTTATGCGCCTGCCCATGGATGGGGACCAGGTGGACATTCCCCAGACCACCCAGATGGTGGACGAGTATTTAAACGCCGGATTTACTTATTTCGACACTGCCCACGGCTATCTCCAGGGCAAGAGCGAGCAAGTTTTAAAGACCTGTCTCACCAGCCGCTATCCCCGGGAGCGGTTTGTGCTCACCGACAAGCTGACCAACTTTTTCTTTCAGTCGGAGGCGGACATCCGCCCCTTCTTTCAGAGTCAGCTGGAGGCCTGCGGCGTGGACTACTTTGACTTTTATCTCATGCACGCCCAGAATGAGGAGAAGTTCGCCTATTTCAAAATGCACAGGGCCTATGAGACCGCCTTCGCCCTGAAAGCCGAGGGCAAGATCCGCCATGTGGGCATCTCTTTCCATGACCGGGCGGAGGTGCTGGACCGTATCCTGACGGAGTACCCCCAGATTGAGGTGGTGCAGATCCAGTTCAACTATGTGGACTACAACGACCCCGTCGTGCAGAGCCGTCTGTGCTACGAGGTCTGCCGCAAGCATAACAAGCCCGTCATCGTCATGGAGCCCGTAAAGGGCGGCAATCTGGTGAACCTGCCCCAGCAGGCCCGGGACGTGCTGGATGCCCTCCACGGCGGCAGTCCCGCCAGCTATGCCATCCGCTTTGCCGCCGGCTTTCCCGGCATCGTCATGGTCCTGTCCGGCATGAGCGATCTGGCGCAGCTGCGGGAAAACGTCAGCCTTATGCAAAACTTCAAGCCCCTGAACGAGCAGGAGCTGGCCGCCATAGCACAGGTGCAGCAGAGCTTCCGCAGTATGAGTATGCATCTGATCCCCTGCACCGCCTGCCGCTACTGCGTGGACGGCTGCCCCCAACGCATCGCTATCCCCGACCTGTTCTCCCTGATGAACACCTGGAAGCTCCACCACAACCACAACGCCATCTATTACTACGACAGCGTGTATACCGCTCCCGGCAGCCGGGCCTCCGACTGCGTCAGGTGCGGCAAATGTGAAGCCGCCTGCCCCCAGCACCTGCCCATCCGGGAGCTGCTGGAACAGGTGGCTGCCGAACTGGAGCAGGAGGACTGACCCGCTCCCCCATCTAACGTCCAAACGGCCCTGACGCATATGGGGACCGTTTGGATGTTTTTTCTCTTTACTCTCAGATGGTTTTCCCGTATAATAGGGTTGGGTTGGAGAGCGCTTCTCCGGCCCCTTCGCAGACAGGGAAAGGAGGTCCCGGGTCTTTACCCATGACAGCGCCAGCGCCCGGCTTGGCCGGGACGACGAGGTGAGGGGAGTATCGAACTTTCGGCGGATGCCCCTCCGCGCCCCTTCGGGCGTGTCACTCAGACCGTAAAATATGCGGGCGACCGCAAAACAAAGCGGCTGAGACCGAAGGACGAGGCACAAATGGCTGCGCATTTGTTCCTCTTGAAGCGCAAAACACCAAATCAGGAGGAAATTTAGAATATGTGTGGAATCGTAGGCTTTATTGGCCGGGAGCAGGCCGCTCCCATTCTGTTGGACGGACTGGCCCGGCTGGAGTATCGGGGTTATGACTCCGCCGGCGTGGCCGTCTATTCTGAGAAGAACCAGGCCCTCACCGTGCGCAAGGCCAAGGGCCGGCTCCAGGTTCTGTCCGATTTGATCCAGGGCGGGGCCGCCGTGGACGGCACCGTGGGCATCGGCCACACCCGCTGGGCCACCCACGGGGCCCCCAGCGACGTGAACTCCCACCCCCAGGTCAGCCAGAACGGCAAGATCGCCGTGGTCCACAACGGCATCATCGAAAATTACGTGGAGCTGAAGCAGTTCCTCATCTCCAACGGCGTCACCTTCACCTCGGAGACGGACACCGAGGTGGTGGCCCAGCTCATCGAGTATTTCTACGAGGGCGACATTCTGGAGGCCGTGGGCCGGGTCCTGCGCCGCATCGAGGGGGCCTATGCCCTGGGCATCCTGTGCGCCGACTTCCCCGACCAGCTCATCGCCGTGCGCAAGGACAGCCCCCTGATCCTGGGCTATGGCGACGGCTGCAACTTCCTGGCCAGCGATGTCACCGCCATCATCCGCCACACCCGGAAGGTGGGCTATATGGAGGACGGCGAGGTGGCCGTCCTCACCCGGGACGGCATCCAGTGCTATAACCACCTGATGCAGCCCATCGAGAAGAAGGTCAGCCAGGTGGACTGGGAGATCGACGCCGCCGAAAAGGGCGGCTATGAGCACTTCATGTTCAAGGAGATCATGGAGCAGCCCGAGGCCCTGCGCCGGTGCATCTTCCCCCGCATCAAGGACGACCAGGTCTATTTCGAGGACTTCGGTCTCAGCGAGGACTATATCCGCGCCATCAGCAAGATCTACATCGTGGCCTGCGGCTCCAGCTCTCACGTGGGCATGGTGGGCAAGTATAACATCGAGCGGCTGACCCGCAAGCCGGTGGAGGTGGCCCTGGCCTCTGAGTTCCGGTATATGTCCCCCATCGTGGACGAGAACACCCTGGTCATCGCCATCAGCCAGTCCGGCGAGACCCTGGACACCATGGCCGCCCTGCGGGAGGCCAAGCGCCTGGGGGCCAAGGTCCTGTCCATCGTCAACGTGGTGGGCAGCTCCATCGCCCGGGAGTCTGACGAGGTGCTGTACACCTGGGCCGGGCCTGAGATCGCCGTGGCCACCACCAAGGCATACTCCACCCAGATGGCCGTCATCGACCTGCTGGCCCTGTACTTTGCCCGCATCCTGGGCACGGTGGACCAGAAGGAGTATGAGACCGTCCTCCAGGAGATGCTCATGCTCCCCGGCAAGATGGAGACCATCCTCAGCCACACCGACACAGTGCAGTATCTGGCCTCTCAGTACTTCAACCACGACTCCGTCTTCTTCATTGGCCGGAACGTGGACTATGCCCTGGGACTGGAGGGCTCTTTGAAGCTGAAAGAGATCTCCTACATTCACTCCGAGGCCTACGCCTCCGGCGAGCTGAAGCACGGCACCATCAGCCTCATTGAAAACGGCACTCTGGTCGTCGCCCTGGGCACCTACAGCAAGCTCTTTGACAAGGCCATGAGCAACGTGGTGGAGGTCAAGGCCCGTGGCGCCGACGTGCTGGCCCTGACCACCGAGTCCCACCGGGAGGAGATGGCCCAGACCGCCAACGCCGTCATGACCATCCCCGACACCCACGACCTGCTCCTCCCCTCCCTGGGCGTGGTCCCCCTGCAGCTGTTCGCCTATTACGTCGCCCTTATGCGCGGCTGCGACATCGATAAGCCCCGTAACCTGGCCAAGAGCGTGACGGTGGAGTAAAAGATTTTATCCCTAAATAGCGTTCAACCCCGGCAGCCTGCGGGCCGCCGGGGTTTGTTGTTCTTGGTAACCATGGGGAACGGATTGCCGCGTCGCTGCGCTCCTCGCAATGACAGGGCCGGGACCTTGGCTCTCCCTTCGGGAGAGCTGTCAGCGAAGCTGACTGAGAGGGCCTCACACCAGCCCCAGCTGTTTCAGCGCAAATATCCACAGGAACAGGGTCAGCGTGCAGATCAGGGAGGTGGTCACCACCATCTGGGCGGTGAATTCGTGGTCGCTGTCATAGGCCAGAGCCATGGGGTAGGCGGTGGAGGCCACGGGGGAGGCGATGCACACCAGCACCACGCCTAAAGCGTCCCCCCGGAAGCCCAGAAGGATGGCGGGGACCAGGGCGCACAGGGGGGCCAGCACCAGGCGGACGAAGGAGCAGCGGACGATGGCCGCCAGGTTGTGCTGCATCCCGCCCAGCTTCAGGGACGCGCCCAGGGCCACCAGGGTGGTCACGCTGCCCGCGTTGCCCACGCTGGACACCGCCTTGACCACGGAGCCGGGCAGGGTGATGTGCAGCCCCAGGCACAGCCCGCCCAGGGCGCAGCCGATGATGAGAGGGTTGCGCAGGATGCTCTTCACCAGATGCACCGGGTCGGGCCGCTTGCCCCGGCAGCTCTCCAGGGTGATGACGGCCAGGGTGTTATAGGTGGGCACCACCAGCCCCACCGCCATGGACATCAGGGCCACGCCGTTATTCCCCATCATGGACTGGGCCAGGGACACCCCCACCACGGCGATGTTGGTGCGGTAGCCGCTTTGGATATAGGCCCCCCGGCGACGCAGGTCCGGCTCCAGCCTGCTGCACACGGCAGTACACAGCAGGAACCAGACCACCACCCAGGCCACCAGATAGACAAAGATGGTGGCGTGGTCCGTACCGGACAGGTCGGCGCTATATAGATTGGAGAACATCAGGCAGGGCAGAAAGGCGTGGAAGCTGATCTGGCTCAGGTGGTGAAAGGCCTCCTCGGGGACGATCTTGCTGGCACGGAGCAAAATGCCCACGCACAGCGTCAAAAACATGGGCGTGACGCAGTTGAGGGCGATGATAAAGTTATCAAACATGGACAGGACCTCTTGCGGTGAAGGTTCAAAGGGGTTACATGATCTGCCGCCCCTCCAGGGCGCGCATCAGGGTGGCGTCGTCAGCATACTCCAGATGGCTGCCCACGGGGATGCCATAGGCCAGGCGGGACACCCGCACCTGGAAGGGCTTGAGCAGCCGGGCCAGATACATGGCGGTGGCCTCCCCCTCCGTGTCCGGGTTGGTGGCCATGATGACCTCCTCCACCCCACCGGCGGCCACCCGCTCCACCAACGACTTGATGTGCAGGTCGTCCGGCCCCACGTGGTTCATGGGGGAGATGACCCCGTGGAGCACGTGATACAGCCCGTGATACTCCCGGGAGCGCTCCATGGCCACCACGTCTTTGGGGTCGGCCACCACGCAGATGAGACTGTGGTCCCGCTTGGGGCTGGCGCACACGGCGCAGGGGCCCTCCCCCTCCGTCAGGTTCTGGCACACGGGGCAGCAGTGGATGGCCGTTTTGGCCTGGGTGATGGACTGGGCGAAGGCGTCCGCCTCCTCCTGGGGCAGGGACAGCACGTAAAAGGCCAGGCGCTGGGCCGTCTTTCTGCCGATGCCGGGCAGCTTGGCAAAGTGCTCCACTAAATTTTCCAGCGCGGGGGGAAAGTATTCCATGAAAAAACCTCCGGGATATGTTTGAAGCGAGATCAGCCCTGGCAGCGCAGGGCGGCGATGGCGGCGGGGATGTCCTCCTTGCCATAGACGGCGGAACCGGCCACCAGCACGTTGGCCCCGGCCTCCACCACCAGGGGAGCCGTCTTGGGGGCAATGCCGCCGTCCACCTCCAGCTCGCAGGCGGGGTTATACTGGTCGATGATCTGCCGCACCTGGCGGATGGTCTCCAGCTGGGAATCCATGAACGCCTGGCCGCCGAAGCCGGGCTCCACCGTCATCACCAGCACCATGTCCAGCTGCTGGATATAAGGCAGGATGGCCCGGGCAGAGGTGATGGGCCGCAGGGCCACCGCCTTCTTCACGCCGCACGCTTCCATGACCTTCAGGGCCTCGGCGATGCGGGTGGGGTGGTCGGCCTCCAGGTGGATGGACAGCAGGTCGGCCCCTGCCTGGGCAAAGGTCTCGATATAGCGCAGGGGCTTGTCGATCATCAGGTGGACGTCCAGGAACATGTCGGTACACTTGCGGATGGATTTGACCACAGGCACGCCCAGAGAGATATTGGGCACAAAGTTTCCGTCCATCACGTCCACGTGGAGATAGTCGGCGGTGGCCACGCGGCGGATGTCCCGCTCCAGATTGCCAAAGTCAGCCGACAGGATAGAAGGGGCGATCTTGATCATGAGAAGCTGCCTCGCTTTCGTTATTGTTATGTAAGAGTGTGCAAGGGAAGGCCCCTGGGGCCATCTGCCCCGGGGGCGCATAGGATAAAGGGCGGAGCGCGGAAGTCCATGGGCTTCCCGGTGTCCCGGCGGCGGGGACTGTGGGGCGATCTTGCTTTTGGCTGGCCCTGTCCGGCCTGACCCGGCCCCGCCCTGCTCCCGGCGGCCCGCCGCTTTTCAGATAGCCGTCCGCCGACGGAACAACAGCCCGTCGGCGGACGGCAAAGGGGCGGTATTTTCGCTTGAATGCAGGCTTAGTACAGGTCGCCGGTGTCCCGCTCCGCCACCTGATAGCCCTCGTCCCGCATGGCCTGGAGGATCTGCTTCTTGTGGTCGTGGCCAAAGGCCTCCAGCGTGACCCGCAGCTCCACGCCGGACTGGCGGTTGATGTTGACGAACTGGTTGTGCTCCAGCTTGATGATGTTGCCGTTGTTCCGGGCCAGCACGTCGGCCACCCGCATCAGCTCGCCGGGGCGGTCAGGCAGCTGCACGGCAAAGGTGAAGATGCGGCCCCGGCCAATAAGACCGTGCTGCACCAGAGAGGACATGGTGATCACGTCCATGTTGCCGCCGGAGAGCACGGACACCACGTTCTTGCCCTTGCAGTCCAGATGCTTCAGGGCGGCCACGGTGAGCAGACCGGCGTTCTCCACGATCATCTTGTGCCGCTCCATGATGTCCAGGAAGGCCTCCACCAGCTCGCCGTCCTCCAGGGCCAGCACCCGGTCCACGTTCTGCTGGACATAGGGGAACACCAAATCGCCGGGGGTCTTTACCGCCACGCCGTCGGCGATGGTGCTGGCGGTGGGCAGGGTGACCACATGGCCCGCCTCCAGGCTGGCCTTCATGGAGGCCGCGCCGGTGGGCTCCACGCCGATGACCTCTACATTGGGGTTGAGCAGCTTGGCCAAGGTGGACACGCCGGCGGCCAGACCGCCGCCGCCGATGGGGATCAGGATCACGTCCACGTCGGGCAGGTCCTGGAAGATCTCATAGGCGATGGTACCCTGACCGGTGGCCAGGGTCAGGTCGTTGAAGGGGTGGACATAGGTCAGGCCCTGCTCCTCCGCCAGCTGGGCGGCCAGTTCGGCGGCATCGTCGAACACCTCTCCGTGGAGCACCACGTTGGCCCCATAGTCCTTGGTGTTGTTCACCTTCACCAGGGGCGTGGTGGTGGGCATGACGATAGTGGCGGCCACACCGGCGGCCTGGGCGGCATAGGCTACGCCCTGGGCGTGGTTTCCGGCGGAGGCGGTGACCAGGCCCCGGGCCTTCTCCTCGTCGGTGAGGGTGCTGATCTTATAATAGGCCCCTCGAATCTTATACGCGCCAGTGACCTGCATGTTTTCCGGCTTCAGATACACGTTGTTGCCGCAGCTCTTGCTGAGATAGGGCGAGTGGATCAGCGGTGTGGGCCGCAGCACGCCCTGCAACACATTTCGGGCTTCTTTGAACTGTTCGAGGGTAAGCATAGTTTCGCGCTCCTTTTATATCTAAATAGGCTTTCTTATCATACTCCATTCCGCCTGCATAAGTCAATGCAAACCATGCCCCGGCGGGCAATTTCCTTGACACTTCTTTGACACTTCCTTGACACCTTCCGCCCTTACGGGGTACAATGGCACTAAGCTGACAAAGCCCTTATTTTGCCCGACTGGGACGCAGGAGGAAACGACATGGCAAAGCACGTGAAGCATTCCGTTTTGCCCATCTATCTGGTGGGCTTTTTCTGGCTGGGGTACGCCCTGCTGTTCTCCCTGCGCTCGGCGGGGCAATATCTGCTGTGCGCAGCCCTGTCCGCAGTCGTGTTTATCCTGGGCAAGGCCCTGTTCCCCGACAAGACCTATGACCTACCCGAGGAGAAAGAACAGTCTAAGCAGGAGGCCGCCAAAGACGACGCCAAAGAGAAGACCCAGGCCAAGACGGAGCAGCCCGCCCCCTCCCCCGAGGTGGCTGCCCTGATGAAGGAGCGTGACCGGGCCATCAGCGAGATGCGCCGCCTGAACGACAACATCCCCGACCCCCGGCTGTCCCAGCAGATCGACCACCTGGAGGAGGTCACCGGGAAGATCGTGGACCAGGTGGTGTCCCAGCCCAAAAAGCTGCCCCAGATCCGCCGCTTTATGGACTATTACCTGCCCACGACGCTGAAGCTGCTCAACGCCTATGACCGGATGGACTCCACCGGCATCGCCGGGGACAACATCACCGCCACCAAGGACAAGGTGTCCGCCATGATGGACACCATCGTCCGGGCCTTTGACCGCCAGCTGGACGCCCTGTTCGGCGAGGAGGCCCTGGACATCTCCACCGACATCACCGTGATGGAAAACCTACTGGCCCGTGAGGGGCTGACCCAGGACAAGCCGTCCAGTCAAAACTCCGACGGCCCCGACGGCGGCGTGGAGCTCCATCTGTAACTTGATCTGATTCTAAAAACACCGAAAACGACAGGAGGACACATAAGATGAGCGAAGAAACTATGGACCTGACCCCCCAGCTGACCCTCACCCCCGACGCCGCTGCCGCCGCCCCCCAGGCCCCCAGCCTGACCCTGGAGCCCAACGCCGACCAGCAGCAGGCCCAGGCCGCCCAACAGGCCGCCCAGGCCCAGCGGGAGGCCAACGCCGTGAAGGTGGACGAGTCTATGCTCACCGAGGCGGAGCGGAAGATGGTGGACGACTTTGCCCAGAAGATCGACGTCACTGACTCGAACCTGGTACTGCAATACGGCGCGGCGGCCCAGAAGAACATCGCCTCCTTCTCGGAAAGCGCCCTGAGCAACGTGAAAACGAAGGACCTGGGCCAGGTGGGCGACGCCCTCAGCCAGCTGGTGGGCGAGCTGAAGACCTTCGGCCAGCCGGAGAAGAAGGGCCTGGCCGGGCTGTTCCAGAAAAAGCGCAACGAGCTGGAGGTCATGAAGGCCAGCTATGCCAAGGCGGAGTCTAACGTGGACCGCATCGTCAAGGTCCTGGAAAATCACCAGGTGACCCTGATGAAGGACATCGCCATGTTCGACCAGATGTATGAGCTGAACACCAAGTATTATAAAGAGCTGACCATGTATATCATCGCCGGGAAGAAGCGGCTGGAGTATCTCCGCGCCAACGACCTGGTCCAGCTGCGGGAGAAGGCCGCCCAGTCCGGCACCCAGGAGGACGCTCAGGCCTGCAACGACCTTGCAAACCTGCTGGACCGGTTCGAGAAGAAGCTCCACGATCTGGAGCTGACCCGGATGATCTCTGTGCAGATGGGCCCCCAGACCCGCCTGCTGCAGAACAACGACACCCAGATGCTGGAGAAGATCCAGTCCTCCCTGGTGAACACCATCCCCCTGTGGAAGAGCCAGATGGTGCTGGCCCTGGGGCTGGAGCACGGCCGTCAGGCCACCGCCGCCCAGACCGCCGTGACCAACATGACCAACGACCTGCTGCGGCAGAACGCGGACATGCTGAAAATGGGCACCATCGAGACGGCGAAAGAGGCCGAGCGCTCTGTGGTGGACATCCAGACCCTTCAGCACACCAACGAGCAGCTCATCTCCACCCTGGACGAGGTGATGAAGATCCAGACCGAGGGCGCCCAGAAGCGCCGGGAGGCCGAGGCCGAGCTGGGCCGCATCGAGGGCGAGCTGAAGCAGAAGCTGCTGGAAATTCGGGGCTGATCTTTCCCCAATTTTCGCTCTGAAAGGACTATGCTATGAAATTCCTGCAAAAGACCTGGGTGGCCGTGGTCATCACCGCCGCCATGATCGTGGCCGCAGTGGCCATCGGCCTGAGCAAGCCCGCCCCGGCTGTCACGCCGGAGCCGTCCACCCCCGGCACCAATGTCAGCGCCGTCACCGGTCTGGACACCAGCCTGTCCACCGGGCAGTATCAGCGCTATCTCAATGACCAGCCCGGGGCCCTCACCGAGGAACAGCGCCAGCAGATTTGTCTGTACAACGCCAACTGGGACCTGCGCTATAACAGCATCCTGGTAGTGGATATCCAGTCTGCGGCCCCCTCCTCCGACAGTCTGGCGGACTACGCCTATGACCAGGCCAACAGCATGGAGCTGGGGCAGTACGACGCCTATCTGGTCATCGTCCCCTCCATTCAGGACGCCTATTTTGCCGCCGGTGTGGACTATCCCCTGTCTGACAGCCAAATCACCGACTTTATGGACCGGTATCTCTATCAGGACCTGGTGGACGGCAAGACGGGCCAGGGCGTGCTGGCCCTGTGCGGCGGGCTGAACGACTACTATGTGTCCAACTTCGGCACCGGCTCCGCCGACAGCGGCTATGCCTATGACGACTCCGGTGCCGACGATGGTTCCGCCCTTGTGGGTCTGCTGGTGATGCTGGTCATCCTGCTGGTGATCCTCAGCGTCATTGACCGCCTGCGCTACTCCTCCTATCGCCAGCGGTATTACGGCGTGGCTGACCCGCCCTTCGTCTTCCGGCCCCTGCTGTTCTGGCACGGGCCCTCCTATGGCTGGTATCGCCGCCGCTGGCGTCAGCCTCCTCCCCCGCCTCCCCGCGGTCCCGGCGGCCCCCGGCCCGGCAGCGGTCCTCGCCCCGGTGGCAGTTCCCGTCCCGGCAGTTTTGGTGGTGGTCCCAGGCCCGGCAGCTTTGGCGGCAGCGCCCCTCGTGGCGGCGGCTTTAGCGGCGGTTCCCGGGGCGGTGGCTTCGGCGGCGGTTCTCGGGGCGGCGGCTTCGGCGGTGCTTCTCGCGGCGGCGGCTTTGGCGGCGGTTCCAGAGGCGGCGGCTTCAGCGGAGGCTCTCGCGGCGGCGGCTTTGGTCGGCGCTGAACCTGCTCACTTTCTTACGCTCCGCGTCATACTCCGGCGCTGTTTCTCATATGATTTGGGGAACAAACGAATCAGGAGTGTGATGCCCCATGAGACCCAGCCCCGCTGACCTCAACCGTATCCGGCTCCATGGGCGGCTGGAGGCCGCGCCTGTCTTCTCCCACGAGAACCATGGCGTCGCGTTCTATCTCTTCCCCCTGGCCGTGGCCCGCCTGTCCGGCGTGGAGGACCGGCTGCATGTGGTCCTGCCCGACGGACTGCTCCCCCAATTGGGGCCGCCTGTTTTGGGCCAGGAGGTCACCGTCACCGGAGAGGTCCGCACCTTCAACAATCGCTCCGGCCCGGGCAGCAAGCTGGTCATCAGCACCTTTGCCCGGTCCATTCTCCCCTGTTCCGGCCCGGATGAAAACCGGCTGGAGCTCACCGGCACTCTGTGCAAGCCCCCGGCCCTGCGCTCCACCCCTCTGGGCCGGACCATCTGCGACATGATTTTGGCGGTGAACCGGCGGTACAGCCGGGCGGACTATCTCCCCTGCATCGCCTGGGGCAGTCTGGCCCACCTGTGCGGCAGCCTGTCGGTGGGGGACCGGGTGCGGCTCACCGGGCGGCTGCAAAGCCGCCTGTACAACAAGACCATCGAGGGCCGCCTAGAGGAGCGCACCGCCTTTGAGGTGTCCATCATGTCCCTGACCCAGGAGGAGGTCATCCCTCCCCCGGAGCCAATTTTGCTCCATACACAACCCATACAAACTGAGGGCGGTCTGTGATCACAGACCGCCCTCGTTTTTTTATGCTCTTGTTATTGCTTTTCTAAGCCGTTCTGCCGCATGGCGGCCTCCACCACGTGGGCCATAAGGACGGTGGAGGTGATGGCCCCCACGCCGCCGGGCACGGGGGTGATGGCCTTTACGATGGGCTCCACCTCCTCAAAAGCGGCGTCCCCACGCATGACCCCGTCCTTGCCCACGTTCACGCCCACGTCCACCACCACCTGGCCGGGGCGGACATAGTCGGCCTTGATGAGCCCGGCGCAGCCCGCCGCCGAGATGACGATGTCCGCCTGCTGGCACAGCTTGCGGGTGTCCTCCGGCTGAGAGAGGATGTGGCAGACGGAGACGGTGGCCTCCTCGTTCATCATCAGCAGGGCCGTGGGCAGACCCACCGTCATGCTCTTGCCCACCACGGCGATCTTCTGCCCCTCCATGGGGATGTGGTAAAAGCGCAGCAGCTCCAGGCAGGCGGTGGGGGTGCAGGGGGGATAGCCCATCTCCAGCCGGGCCAGCAGCCCGCCCATAGAGCCCACGGTGATGGCGTCCACGTCCTTCTCCGGGTCCAGGGTCTGGCACACGGCCACGCTGTCCAGATGGGGCGGCAGGGGCCGGAACATAAGGCAGCCGTGGATGCTCCCATCCCCGTTGATCTCCTCCAGGGTCTGGACCAGGGTCTCCTGGGGCACATCGGCGGGCAGCAGGAACTTTTTCACCTGCACGCCCACTTTTTCCGCCCGCTTGGTGGCCCCCCGCTCATAGGCCAGGTCGGAAGGGTGCTCCCCCACCCGCACGATGGCCAGGGTCGGCACGATGCCCGCCTGTGCCAACCGAGCCTGATTTTTCTCGATTTCCTCGCAGATAGCCTGGGCCACCGGCCCGCCTTTTAACAGAGTTGCCATGTGATTCTCCCCTTTTTAAATTTTCCCGATCTGTTTGCCCTTTTGCCGCTGGATCTTATCGATCCTCGCCCCACACGGGGCGGGGACCTGAAAAGATCCAGTCAAAAAAATCAGGGCCGTATGCGCTGACATACGGCCCTGGGATGTATGATTTACAGGCCCTGCTCCTTCAGCAACTCCTTCAGCTTCTCCTCCTCGCCCGCTTTCATCTTGTAGCAGTGCTCGGGGCCGGGGTAAGTGCCGTCGTGGCACTCCTGGACGAACTGGCTCACCGCGTCCACGGCCACCTTATGCACGTCGGCGTACTTCTTGACGAACTTGGGGTTTCTGTCGTAATAGCCCAGCATGTCATAGAAGTTGATCATGGGGCTGTCGCTGTAGGGGCCGCAGCCGGTGCCCAGGATGGGGATGTTGCTCCGCTCATAGATGATCTTGGCCACCTCAGAGGGAATCGCCTCGATGACCACGGCGATGGCTCCTGCCTTTTCAAAGGCGGCCACCTCTTTGATCAGCTCCACTGCGGCCAGCATGTCCCGGCCCTGGGTCTTATAGCCGCCCATCTGAAGGGCCTTCTGGGGGGTCAGGCCGGTGTGGGCGATGACGGGGATGCCCGCCTTGGTCAGGGCCTCCACGGTATGGACGATCTCCATGCCGCCCTCGATCTTCACGCAGTCCATGCCAGCCTCGCGGATGTAGCGGCCGGCGTTGCGGATGGCCTCCTCGTCGCTGATCTGATAGGTGAGGAAGGGCATGTCGCCCATGATAAAGGCGCTGGGGGTCCCGGCGCGGACGGCCTTGGCGTGCTCGATCATGATATCCAGGTCGGCCTCGTTGGTGGTCTTGTGGCCCAGCATAACGGTGGCGATGGAATCGCCCATGTTGATGATCTCGATGCCGGCTTCCTCGGCCAGAACGGCCATGGGATAGTCATACAGAGCGGTGCGGGCCAGCTTCTCGCCGTTGGCCTTCTTCTCCAGGATGTAGCTCAGCGTTACCTTTTTCCGGGGTTCCATATACGATTCCTCCTGATATCTAAAATTTTATTATATCATCGATTCAGCGTGTTACTTTTTCAGACCGTAAAACTCCGCCGCCTTCTCCACGATGAACGCGCCGATGCCGTCATAGGCCTCGTGGGTGCTGCCGCCGATGTGGGGGCTGACGGTGAAGCCCTTCATGCCGAACAGGTCAGAGTTCAGCCCGGCGTTGTCCCCCAGGCCGGTGCCCGCCAGCTCGTTGGCCAGCACGTCCATGCTCAGGCCCGCCAGCTTGCCGCTGGCCAGGGCGTCCCGGGCCGCCGCCTCGTCCACCACGCCGCCGCGGGCGCAGTTGACCACGATGGACCCGTCCTTCATGGCCGCCAGCTCCTTGGCGCCCACGATGCCCTTTGTCTCCGCCGTCAAGGGGGTGTGGACGGTGAGATAATCCGCCTGGCTGCACAGCTCCAGCACACTGTCCACCTTCTCCACGCCCTTTTCCGCCATGACCGCCCCGTCCACATAGGGGTCATAGGCCTTTACGGTCATGCCGAACGCCTGGGCCAATTGGGCCACCCGGCTGCCGATCTTACCCAGGCCGATGACGCCCAGGGTGTGGCCCTTCAGCTCGTGGCCGGTGTACTTATATTTGTTCCAGATGTGGTCCTCCTGGACCTCCCGGTTGGCCTCCATGGTGAAGCGGGACACGTCCAGCAGCTTGGAGATGGTCAGCTCCGCCACGGCGTTGCAGTTGATGCCCGGGGCGTTCTGGATGCGGATGCCCAGCTGCTTGGCATATTCCAGGTCGATGTGGTTGGTCCCCGCCGAGCACACCGCGATCATCTTCACCCGCTTGGCCGCCGCGTCCAGCAGTTCCCGGTCGATTTTGGGGTCCACCCGCATGACCAGCAGATCATATTCCGGCAAAAGCCGCTTCAACTCGTCCACGCCGGGCAGGATCTTCACGTCCACGTCCACGCCGTATTCCTTCAAACCGGATTCCACTAAGGGCGAGACCCGGTCAATGATGAGGGCTTTCATTGTATCACTATCCTTTCCTAACATAAATTTCGCTTGGTTTTCAGGTTGCTGCTTTCTTCGCTTTTCTGCTCTGCATGAACTGTCCGCCGACCACGACGATAAAGATAACATAGCAGAAAATGTCCGTATAGAAACCGGGATCGATGCCGCAGATGGCACACAGGGCCATCAGGACCCGCTCCACCACCGTCAGCTTGCGGAAGATGTAGCCCTCGAAGCAGGCACACATACAGAACAGGCCGATGGCACAGGAGAGCACGATGCTGATGATAGAGATGGGGTTGCCCATCAGGAACAGTTCCTGGTGATAAGCAAACATGAAGGGCAGGATAAATCCGGGAAGGCCCAGCCGCGTGGCCGTGGCCGCCGTTTTGAAGTAGTCCGATTTTGCGATCTTGGACGCCACCAGGGCCGCGCTGGCCACAGGAGGCGTGATGTTCGCCAGAGCCGCGTAGTAGTAAATGAACAGGTGGACCGCGATCTTATCAAAGCCCAGCTCGATGAGCACGCTGCCAGCCAGAGAGGCCACCAGCACGTAGGCCGCCGTGGTGGGAACGCCCATGCCGAACAGGATGGTCACCGCCATGGTCAGGATCAGAGCCAGGATGCCCACGTTACCGGACAGGGTCTTGATGAAGAACACGATGTTCATGGCCAGGCCGGTCATCACGAAGATCTGGGTCACGATGCCCATGGCCGCACAGGCCGCCGCCACCGTCATGGCGCTCTTGGCACCGATGACCAGGCCGTTGTAGAGGAACATCCAGAAGTCCTTGGTCAGAATGAACTTGGGGTTGCGCACGGAATTCTTCAGCAGATAGCAGAGCACCAGCACGATGCAGCCCAGGAAAGCACTGCGCATGACCGAAGTCCCGGACATCAGCAGGATAATAATGGCCAGCAGGGGCAGGAAGAAGATGCCGTCCTTTTTGAACAGTTCCTTCTTGTTGGGGATCAGCTCATCAGGCAGGGGCTTAAAGCCGTTGCGAAGGGCACGCAGGTGAACAGAAACGCCGCAGGTGACGTAATAGAACAGAGCGGGGATCAGAGCACACAGCGCGATTTTTGCATAAGGAACGCCAATGATACCGGACATGATGAACGCGCCCACGCCCATGACAGGGGGCATGATCATGCCGCCTGTGGAAGCCACGGACTCAACCGCGCCAGCGTAGTGGGGTTCATAGCCCCGGTCCTTCATCATGGGGATGGTGAAGGTGCCGGTGGAGGCCACGTTGGCCACGGCGCTGCCGTTGATGGAACCCACCAGGCCGCTGCCGATAACAGCCGCCTGAGCCGCGCCGGAACGGGTCTTGCCGCCCAGGGCGATGGCTACCTTAATAAAGAACTCACCAGCGCCGCTGGCTTCCAGCAGTCCGCCGAAGATCATGAAGAGCACGATATAGGTGGCGGAGACGTCCAGCACCGTGCCGAAAATGCCGTACAGATAAGTGGTCACGCTGGCGATCAGGCGGGGCCAGCTATATCCCGAATGACGGAAGATGCCGGGCAGCAGATAGCCAAAATGTCCATAGAGCAGAGCAATGGTCACCAGGGAAGGGAGCAGGATGCCATAAGTTCTGCGGGTGGCCTCCAACACGGCCAGGATCATGATCAGACCGATCACGGTGTCCACAGAGGTATATCGTCCGGCCCGGTTTACCAAGGCTCCGAAATTCGTGTAGATATAAATGGTAGAGACCAGAGAGCAGATCAGGAAGAACAGGCTGACCAGTTGGCTGATCAGTGCCCGCCCCGGCTTATCGCTCTCCTTCACGTTCATGGCGCTTAAAAAGACCAGTGAAAGGGCAAAGGCCAGATGCACGTCCTGGTGCAGGGTGGGGTCCATCTTGGGGATCATCACTTGCCACAGGTGGTAAATACTCATGGCAAGGGCGACAAGCGGAAAAATTCTTGCCGAAAACTTACTCAACGCTTTTCCCACGGGTATGTTCCTTTCCTTTGTATTTTGCGGGCACGGGGTTTCCTCTCCCCCCTGTCCATTTATAAAAGGGTAAACCGCCCCTGTCCGCAGCAATCAGTCACACGGTGCTCACTGCTGCGCGGCAGGAGCGGTTTCATGTCAGAACTGGTCAGCTTTATTTGCCGATCTGATAATCGTCACTCCAAACGCCGACTTCCTGATAATACTTGGCAGCGCCGGGGTGGATGGGCACGTCCTTGGGCAGACCATTCAGGGCGTCCTCTACGTTCACGCAGCTGGCGGGGGCATAGTAGGTAGCCAGGGCGTCCACGTTCTCGCAGATGGTCTTGACGAAGGTATAGGCGTCTTCCTCGCTCATGGCGGCGGAAGCAAACTGCTCAGCGGGGGAAGCCAGGTTCACATAGTCCTCGCTCTGGAAGGGGAAGGTCCCGCCCTCGATGGTGGACTGGAAGAAGTCCTTGCTCTGGCTGCACGCAGCGGCGATCTTCTCGGGGTCCTGGGGAAGGGCGCGGCAATCAGTGGTGGTGTACAGGGATTCCAGATAGGAAGCGGGGGTCTTGGCGCTGGCGAAGCCCCAGATCATATCCACGGTGCCGTCCTTCAAGGCGTCCACCGCCTGGTCGTTGGCCAGGTTCAGCATGTCGCAGTTGCTGCTGTCATAGCCATAGGCGGTCATAATCGCGGTGGCCATGGAAGCGATACCGGAACCGGTAGGCCCGAGCACCACGCGCTTGCCAGCCAGGTCCTCCAGGGACTGGATCTTGCTGTCAGCCTTGACGATGGCGATGCTCTCCACGTTGTACAGGTTCATCAGAGCCAAGATCTTATCGTTGGGGCCGTCCTCTGCGAAGGGGCCTTGGCCCACATAAGCGTCATACATCTGAGTGGTGTGGCCCACGTCCAAATCGCCGGAAGCCAGCAGGCGGCAGTTCTCAATGGAGCCGCCGGTGGCCTGTACGGTAACGGTGGAACCAGGGATCTTATCTTGAATGACTGAGGCACAGGCGGTGCTCAGAAGCTGAATGGTTCCGCCCAGCGTACCGGCGCCCCAGGTGATGTTCAGGGCTCCGTCAGAGCTGTTTCCGCTGGTCCCGCCGGAGGTGGAACCGCCGTTGCTGCAAGAAGTCAGCACACCAACCATCATGGCCGCAGCCAGAGCCAACGCAAGCATTCTTTTTTTCATTTCTCTTTTACCTCCATTACCTTGTATTTTTAGTGTTTCCATCCATTCCTTACTTCTAAATTGTTTTTGGCTTTCTACTTAATGTTTTTTCGCATTCACCAAATTTTTCTTTGTTTCTTTCTGTTTTGTGCCCTTATCATACAATACTTGCCCTTACTTGTCTAAGGCCAAGCGCTTATATTATTATAACCAAAGGTTATCATGAGAGCAAAAAATAAGCACCATCAGCTATGGTGCTTACTACTTATTCGAAACTCAATCGTGAGTTTGTCTTATAGGATTTGAAATATTGTATTACAAATTGTTCAAACAGCTTCGACAGATACGTTCGATAGTTATTCTGATTCCGCACCAGGCACCCCTGCCAGGGGAAGGGGTCGGCGAAGGAGACCACTTTCAGGTTGTCCCGCAGGCCCCGCATGGCGTAGGGCCGGGGCAGGATGCAGATGCCCCGGTTGTGCTCGGTCATTTGCAGCATAAAGTTGACCTTAGAGCTGGAGATGTTGACCTTGGGCATAAACCCGGCCTTGATGCACCGCTCCTCGATTTGCCGGGTGAGGGTGGCGTAGCGGCTGTAGAGGTTGAAGGTCTGGTCCTCCAACTGCTCAAAACGCATGGAGGAACACTGGGACAGGGGGTTGTTACCCGATACCACGGCGACCATCTCGTCCTCGAACAAAATGGTCTCGTGCAGTCCGTCGGCGGAGTCGCCGGTGATGCACAGGATCAGGTCCAGTTCCCCGTCCAGCAGCTGTTTGCGCAGGGCGATGCTGCCGTTTTCGGTGATCTGAAGCTCCACCTCGGGCCAGCGGTCGTTGAACTCGGTGACGATGCTGACGGTGTACAGCGTGGCGATCATGGGGGTCACGCCCACCCGCAGGCGGCCCACGGGCTTGGCCTGGATGTCAGAAACGAAGTTGGTCAGGGCGTCGAACTCCGCGATCAGCGGCACAGCCCGCTGATACAGCATCTGGCCATAATCCGTCAGCTGCACCCCGGTGGTTCGGACGTCGAACAGGTTGATGCCCAGCTCGTGCTCCAGCTTTTTGATGGTTTTGCTCAGGGCTGGCTGGGATATGTAAAGGTGCTCGGAGGCGCGGGTGAAATTCCGGTCTTTGGCCACCTGGACAAAGTATTTCAGCACCCGGATATCCACTGCTGTCGCTCCCTTCAAGACCGCTGGTCCACAGCGTCAACTTTATTATAGCACACTTTTAGCGTGTTGCATAGAGAAAGACGAAAAAATTTTCTTGACGGCTTTCCCGTCCCATGATATCCTGTCACGGAAACAGGTTACGGACCGAAAGGGATAACGACTGTGCGAAAAAGCCGCACTGTCGTTATCTCTTTTTTTGCGCCCGGACCCACAGGAGGACGGCACCATGTACCTTATGATCGACAACTACGACTCGTTCGTCTATAACCTAAAGGCCTATTTTCAGGAGCTGGGGCGGGACATCCTGGTCCGGCGCTCTGACGAGATCACTTTAGCGGACATCCAGGCCATGCAGCCCCAGGGCATCATCCTCTCCCCCGGCCCCAAGCGCCCCTGGGACGCCCAGCTGTGCGTGGACACCGTGAAGCGCTTCGGCGGAAAAATTCCCCTGCTGGGGGTGTGCCTGGGCCACCAGGTCCTGGGCCACTGCGCCGGGGCCACGGTGGAGAAGGGCGTGCGCCCCATGCACGGCAAGGTCACCCGGGTCCATCACAACGGCACCGGCCTCTTCGCCGGGCTGCCCCGGGAGTTCGACGTGACCCGGTATCACTCTCTTGTCGTGCGGCAGGAGACCCTGCCGGAGGACTATCAGGTGGACTGCGTGGCCGAGGACGGGGCCGTGATGGGCCTTTCTCACCGCACCCTGCCCCTGTTCGGGGTGCAGTTCCACCCGGAGGCCGTGTTGACCCAGTATGGCCACGAGCTGCTGGAGAACTTCTGTCGTCTGGCGGAGGAGGGGGGCGTGCCCGCATGAACCGCGTCACCGTCGAGCTGACCCCCTACGTCCCCGCGGCGGACCTGTTCCGCCTGGTGTGCCATCAGCCGGACTGCGCCTTTCTGGACTCCTCCCTGGTCAACGACCTGGGCCGCTGGTCCATCATCGGCCTGAAGCCCTATGAGACCTTTGTGAAGGAGCACGACGGCACTTTCATCCGAAACGGCCAGCCCCAGACCGGCATCTCTTTCGAGGACAGCCTGCAAAGCTATCTTCGCACCCACCAGGACGAAAATCAGACCGGCCTGCCCATGGTCTCCGGGGCCATCGGTTATTTCTCCTATGACTATGGCCGGGAGAATATGGGGGTGGCCTCTCAGGAGGCCGACCCGGAGCCCATCCCCCAGGCCCGTGTGGTCTTTTACGATCTGCTGGTCATCGAGGACTGCCGGGACAAGCGGGTGTGGCTGTCCGCCTGCGGAGTGACCGAGCCTGCGAAGATCCTGCTGGACCGATTCCAGGAACAGATCGACCAGGCCGCCCGCCAGGGCTTTCCCCCCGTCCCCACCGGACACGCCTCCCGGCCCATTGACATCCGGCCCAATTTTGAAAAAGAGGAATACAAGGCGGCGGTGGACCGGATGATCCGCTATATCATCGAGGGGGACATCTACATCGCCAACATGACCCAGCGGCTGGACGTGGCCAGCGACAAGGACCCTCTTTCTGTCTTCTATTATCTGCGGGAGCACAACCCCTCCCCCTTCGGCGGCTATCTGGACTGTGGCGACCACCAGATCGTGTGCGCCTCGCCGGAGCGCTTTCTCCAGCTGAAGGACGGCCTGGTCCAGACCCGGCCCATCAAGGGCACCCGCAAGCGGGGGGACACCCCGGAGGAGGACGCCGCCCTGCGTTTGGATCTGGAGCAGTCGGAGAAGGACAAGAGCGAGCTTTTGATGATCGTGGACTTGGAGCGCAACGACTTGAACCGGGTCTGCCGCCCGGGCAGCGTGAAGGTGACGGAGCTGTTCACCGTGGAGGCCTATGCCACCGTGTTCCACCTGGTGTCCAACATCCAGGGGCAGCTGGCCGAGGGCATGGACGTCACCGACCTGCTGAAGGCCGCCTTCCCCGGCGGCTCTATCACCGGCGCGCCCAAATACCGGGCC
Source organism: uncultured Eubacteriales bacterium (assembly GCA_900549405.1). Taxonomy (GTDB): domain Bacteria; phylum Bacillota; class Clostridia; order Oscillospirales; family Oscillospiraceae; genus Lawsonibacter. The sequence continues at coordinate 46,977 of URNZ01000001.1, forward strand.
ATGGAGATCATCGACGAGCTGGAGCACGGCAAGCGGGGGCTGTACACCGGCTCCATTGGCTACCTGACCTTGGACGGGGCCTGCGACCTGAACATCGTCATCCGCACCGCCCTCCACCGGGACGGGCGCTATCACCTGGGCGTGGGCGGCGGCATCACGGCGGAGTCTGACCTGGAGTTTGAGTATGAGGAGACCCTGCAAAAGGCCCGCGCCGTGTTGGAGGCCCTGGCATGAGCGCGCCGCTGATCTTGGACGACGGCCTGCAATTCGGCCTGGGGGTGTTCGAGACCATCGCCGCGGAACATGGCCACGGGGTGCTGCTGGAAAGTCACCTGGCCCGCCTGGCCCGGTCCGCCCAGGCCCTGGGTCTTGGGGAGCTGGCTGAACGGGGCGTCACCCATGAGGCGGTCTCCGGCTACATCCGGGAACACTGTCCGCCCCACAGCGCCTGCAAGCTGATTTTGACCCAGGAGAACCTGGTCCTGCAACACCGCCCCAACCCCTATGGGCCGGAGCGGTATGACCGGGGGTTCGTCATGGACTTCAGCGCCGTGGTGCGCAACGACACCTCCCCCCTGGTTTTCCACAAGACCATGAACTATGGCGACTGCATTCTGGAGCACCGGGCCGCCGCCGCCGCTGGAATGGACGAGCGGATCTTCCTCAACACCCGGGGGCAGCTGGCCGAGGGCACGGTGAGCAATCTGTTCCTCGTCTCCGGCGGAAAGCTCTATACCCCCGCCCTGGGCTGCGGCCTGCTGCCCGGGGTGCTGCGGGACTATCTCTGCCGCACGCAGGACGTGGAGGAGGCGGAGCTATACCCCCGGCAGCTGGGGGAGTTTCAGGAGTGCTTTGTCACCAACTCCCTCATGGGTGTCATGCCCGTGCGCCAGCTGGGGGAGCGCGTATTCCCCAGCCGCGAGACAGCGGACCGCCTGCGGGCGGCATATCAGCGGGATATGTATCATCTATAAACAAGAAAAGAGACCTGTTTCGGCAGGTTTCTTTTCTTGTTTATTTGATATTATTCTCCCGGAAAAAGTCCAGAATTCTGGCCAGATAGTCCTCTTTTTGTTGGAAGAAGGCCCCGTGGGTGCCGCCGGGGCGCAGGTCCAGGCGGCTGTTGGGGATGGCAGCGGCCATCCACCGGGTGTGGACAGTGCGCACCAGGTCCCGCGTCCCGGCCAGCAGCAGCACCGGGGCCCGGATGCGGCCCAGTTCCTCCTCCCCCAGCTGGGGGGAGCGGCACAGCAGGGCGGCCAGCTGCCGTCTTTCCCCGAAAAAGCGCCGCAGGCCCGTCCCCAGCAGGGGCAGCCGCTCCAGCATCCGGGCGGCGGCGTACTCCCCCCGGGCAAACAGCCGCAGGGGGAGGATCAGCCCCTCGGGCCGAGCGTTGCCGCTGACAGCCACCACCGCCCGGGCCCGGTCCGGGAAGCGGGCGGCAAACTCCAATGCCACGTTGGCCCCGTCGCTGAAGCCGATGATGGCGCACCGCCGGATCTTTAGATGGTCCAGCAGGGCGGCCACGTCCCCGGCCATGTCGGCGGTGGAAAACTCCCCCCGCCCCTCCCGGTGGAGGGACAGGCCGTGGCCCCGGCTGTCCATGAGCAGCACCCGGTACAGGGGACTCAGCTGCCGGAGATACCACCGGAACACCCGGTGGCTCTGGGCGTTGCCGTGGAGGAGGAGCACGGGCTCCCCCGCCCCCCAGTCCTGGTAATAGAGCCGTGCCCCCAGGGTCTCCACATAGCCGCTGGCGTTCATGGCCGCTTCTCTTTCTCCCGGGCCAGGGCGGCGGCGATGCGCCGGGCCTCCCCGGTGACCATGGACTTCACATAGCCCCGGATGCCCTTGGGGTTCTGGATCTCCACCACGGCATACAGCATGGAGGGGCTGGGCAGCTTGGGCAGATAGGCGTAGTAAGAGGGTACCCACTCCGTGGGGCTGTACTTCTCCTTGGCCCTGAACAGATCCCGGAAGCCATAGCAGTCGTTCAGGTGGTCATAGACAAAGTCCAGCAGCCGCTCCACCGGGTTCCGGCTCTCCCGGTCCAGCCCCGCCAGAGGGGCCACACCCAGGCTGCCGTACTCCACGCCCTCCGCCTTGAACGCCTGAAAGGCCTCATAGATGATGGTCTCCATCACGCCGCCGGGGGCGTCGTTCCCGTGGCGGGTCACGTCGGCCATATAGCCGTTCTTGCCCAAAAAGGGCACAAAGACGATGAAAGCCACCACCTTCCCCTGGTCATTTTTCGCGTAGAAATATCGCTTGTCCATGGGGTCGTCCAGCCCCACGGTGCCCATGGTGAAGCGGAGCAGGTCGCTCTTCTTCTGGCCCAGCCACTCCTGGGTCACCCGGTCCAGTTCCCGCTCCAGGTCCGGGTCCCGGGCGGACAGGGGCCTGTACTCCGCCACCGTCACCCCGGCCTTTTTGGCGTGGTTGATGTTCATGCGCATCTTGGCGCCCTTTTTGCCGCTGATCTCATAGTCGGCCAGGTGGAACCGGGCCTCCTCCCCGCTCTTCACCGTGCCGAAGCCCTGGCGGCGGTACTCCTCAATAAAGTGGTCGGTCAGCCCCAAAAAGATCATCTGGTGGGCGGTGGAGCGGCAGAAGTCGGTGAACTCCCCCAGCAAGGCTGAAAAGTCCCCGTCGGCGCACACCGGGTCGCCGTTCACCACCACCGTGTCCCCCACAGTGCCATAGGGGACCACCCCGTCCACCGTCTTGCCGAAGTAGAGCTGTTTATCGTCCTCCAGGGCCAGATAGGAGCAGGGGTTCTGGCTATATAAATTCAGCAGGGTGCGGGCGTGCTGCCGCTGCCGGGCCTGGACGGCCTGTCCCTGCATCCAGGGGCGCAGCGCCAGGGCCAGGGCGGCCAGAATGCAGCACCAGCTGAACCAGAACAGCAGCGTCCCCATGCCCCCGGGCACGGCGGACCGGTCCCCCAGGCCGAAGATCATGCCCACGCCCAGGGCAAAGCTGTCCCACAGATCGATGCGTGTCCCCGGCGCGGCGCTCAGCCGCAGCTGGTGATAGGTCAGGCCCACGTTGGCTAGCACCGCCGCCACCGCTAGAAGGGCAAACAGGGCGGTCTTCCACTGGGTGGTCCTGCCGGAGGGGCAGCGGAAATCCTTCCGCCACAGGAAAAACAGCACCAGCAAGATCACGTCCACCGCCATGGTCCACAGCGGCATGGGCCGGGCGGTCAGCCCCCGGAGCAGGTGCAGCACAAAGACGGCCATGGCCGCCGTGTGGGCCGCCCGCAGCCGCCGATAGAGCCGGGTGGCCAGGAAGAACAGGGCCACGGAGAAGGCCCGCTCCACCATCCGCCCCATCTCCAACGACGCCTGCACCCGCTGGGCCGCCGCCAGGCTGGGGAAAAAGCTGACGCAGAACAAAAACAGGGCAAAGGCCCCCAAAAAGAAGATGGCGGCGTTCTCCGCCCAGATGCGCCGCCGGTGCGCACGCTCCTCCATATTAGGTCAACTCCTCAGTTTTTTGTGCCCTTGTTATAGTACACTCCCCGGCAAAATGCAAGTCAAAAAGTTGTGAAGTTTCTTATTCCCGCACGACAAATTCCCCCTGCCCGGCCACAAAGCGGCAGAACTGCTCTAACAAGGGGGTGGAGCGGCGGTCGTCCCACACCAGGCAGAACTTCCGCTCCCACACCGGGGTGCGGATGGCCAGGGCACGCACCGGCAGGCGCTTGAGCAGCTCCATGTCCGGCACCACCGCCGCCCCAAAGCCCCCGGCCACCAGTCCGGCGATGGCCTCGTCGTCCTCCGTCTCATAGGCGGAGAGGGGCACCCGGCCCGCCCGGGCGAACAGGCCGTCCACCACGTCCCGCAGGCCGGAATTTTTGGAGAAGGCCACCAGGGGCGTGTCTGTATCCAACAGCTCCCCCAGGTCGATCTCTCCCCGCCCGGCCAGAGGGTGGTCCTCCGGCACGATAACCACCAGGTCCTGCCGCCCCACGGGATGGCTGGACAGGCCCAGCTGCTCCGGCGGCGGAGAGGAGAACACCGCGTCCAGTTCCCCTGCCTCCAACTGGCCCAGCAGCGCGTGGGTCACGTCGGTGTGAAAGGTGAAGCGCACCTCCCCCTCTGGCCGCTCCTTTAAAAAGGCCCCGGCCAGCTTTGGCACCAGCTCCACCGCCAGGGGGCGGACCATGCCGATGCGCAGCAGTCCCGCCCCCCGGGCGGCCTGCCGCACCTCCTCTATCCCACGGTCCAGAACGTCCAGACTCTGGCGGACGGCGGTCAAGAACTGCTCCCCCAGGGGGGTGAGGGCGGTGGTGCGGCCCTGCCGCCGGAAGAGCGGTGCCCCCAGCTCCTCCTCCAGCTGGGCCATGGCGTGGCTCAGACTGGGCTGGGTGATGCACAGCCGCTTTGCCGCCTGGGTATAGCTCCCCGTGCGGCTGAGCTCCACAAAATAGCGCAGATGGATGAGATTCATGTTCTGCCCCCCTCTCTATAGATAAAATCTATTATACTATACGAAAGAATTCATTTGTCAAATGCTTTTCCCGGGACTACTCTATTAGTCGGGCTTTCGGCCCGCTTATTTTTAAAAAAGGAGCGCGTCTCATGGTTTCCTCCCAAACTCTCTCCGCCGATTCTTCCCGCGCCCTCCCCGTGATGCGGGGCGAGGCCGCCCTGGCGGTCATCATCGTCATCAACAGCCTGGGCGTGCTGCTGATGCTCCGCTCCGGCTCGGGCATCTCGGCCATCTCCAGCGTGCCCTATGCCTTCTCCCTGGTGCTGCCCTTCTTCACTCTGGGCACCTGGACCTATCTGTTCCAGGGGGCCCTGATCCTGTCCCTGATGATCCTGCGCAAAAAGCTGGTCATCCCCTATCTGTTCAGCTTTGTGGTGGGCTTTTTCTTCGGCAAGATGCTGGACCTGCACCAGCTGTGGACGGACCAGCTGCCGGTGAACCTGCCCCTGCGGGTGCTTTACTTCGCCCTGAGCTATTTCCTCATCTGCTTTGGCATCGCCCTGTCCAACCGGTGCAGGATGCCCATCATCCCCACCGACCTGTTCCCCCGGGAGCTGGCCTCCATCACCGGCTGGCCCTATGCCCGGATCAAGGTGTCCTTCGATTTGATCTGCCTGGGCACCACCGCCGCCATGACCCTGCTCTTCCTGGGCCGCCTGGACGGCCTTGGCATCGGCACGGTGCTGGCCGCTGCCACCATGGGCAAGGCCATCGCCTGGATCGGCGGCTGGATGGACCGCTATGTCACCTTCACCTCCATCCTGGACCCGGCCAAGTGAACAAAACCTATTGACAACCCCGCCCCTTCTGCTATAATCCCGTCTACAGAGATATCGCAGAAGGGGCGGGGTGCGTTTTTATGGAGCTTACGGAGCTGTTCGGCACAGAAAAGGTGGGCAAGATCTTGCTGCGGCTGGCCCCGCCGGTGATGCTGGCCCAGCTGATCCAGGCCCTTTACAACATTGTGGACAGCCTGTTCGTGGGCAAGTATGCCGACTCGGGCCTCACTGCCCTGTCCATCGTCTATCCCCTTCAGCTGCTGATGATCGCCCTGGCGGTGGGCACCGGCGTGGGCATCAACACGGTGATGGCCGCCCGCCTTGGCATTGGCCGGAAAAAGCAGGCTGCAGAGTATGCCGGGGTGGCCACCCCCATGGCCCTTGTCATGTGGCTGGCCTTTGCCGGGGTGTGCTGGTGCATCATGCCCTTCTACGCCCGGGTGTCCTCCCAGTCCCCGGACGTCATCCGGGACGTGGTGACCTATGGCCGCATCGTCTGTCTGTTCAGCACGGGGCTGTTTTTAGAGAGCGTGTGGACCAAGGTCCACCAGGCCAACGGGGACATGAAGACCCCCATGGCCGCGCAAATTCTGGGGGCCGTGACCAACATCGTCCTGGACCCCCTGCTCATCTTCGGCCTGTTTGGTCTGCCCCGGCTGGGCATCGCCGGGGCGGCCATCGCCACGGTGGCCGGGCAGTTCGTGGCCGCCGCCATCGTCTTCCGGGGCGGCTTTTACCCCGCCCCCGCCCGGCGGGTCTGCTTCCGGGCCGTGCCCATCGTCCTCCGCCTGGGCTTTCCCAACATGCTCATGCAGTCGGCCTATACCTTTTACATCCTGGGGCTGAACCTGATCCTGGCGGGCTTCTCCGACCAGGCGGTCACCGCTCTGGGTCTCTATTACAAGTGGCAGACCTTCTTCTTCATCCCCCTGGGGGCCATGCAGACCTGCATCGTGCCCGTCATCAGCTTTAACTATGCCGCCCGCAAGCTGGACCGGTGCAAGAGCACCATGAAGGTATCCGCCCTGTTCGGCCTGGGGATGATGTTCCTGGGCGCCCTGGTATTCGAGTTCTTCCCCGTGCAGATGGTCCAGGTGTTCACCCCCGACCCCCTGGTGGCGGACATCGCCAAAGTGGGCTTTCGCTTTGTGGGGGGCAGCTTTCTGCCCCAGGTACTGGCCCTGCTGTTCCCCGTGTTCTTCCAGGCCATCGGCTTCGGCCTGAAAAGCTCTCTGCTGACCATCGTCCGCACGGTGGTGCTCTTCGTCCCCCTGGGCTTTTTGTTCTCCCGCTTCGGCCTGAACTGGTTCTGGCTCACCTTCCCCGTGACGGAGGTGCTCACCGCCACGGTGGGGGCGGTGTTCTATCGGCAGTTTCTGGCCATGCCCTACGAGCAGTCCCTCCACCGGTCCTCCGCCGCCGTGTAAATGCAAAAACCGCGCCCTGTTCCGCCGGTCTTATGGCAGAACAGGGCGCGTTATTTTATGCGCTTACAGCTTGACTTTTACGACCACCTTGTGGACCTGCTCGGGGGCGTCCACGGCGATGCAGGGGGCGTGGGCGTCGCCGGGGAAGGCCACCACAAACTTGTCCCCCTCCAGCACAAAGCTGGCGCTGGCGGGACCGTGATAGAGCCACAGGTCCCGGTCCGGGTGGGCCTCCACCTCCTCGGTCATGTCCTGGAGGGGGGCCACGTCAAATTTCTCCCGGCCAGACAGGACGAACTGGATGTCGGCATACTTCCGGTGGGCCTCCGGGGTGTCGTTCACCGGGCGGGTCTCATAGTCCTGAAGGAAGAAAAACAGGTCCTCCCCCTCCACCTCATACCGGGTTTCGGTAAGGGCGGAAAAGTCCGTGTCCCGCAGCAGCTGCAAGCCCCGATAGACGCGGGGGTGGACGGTTTTATATTGCTCTATGTTTTTCAGACTGTCAAAGATCATGGCGGTGCGCTCCTTCCTGATTCCGGGCCCCTTCGGCCCGCTGCTGCCCCCATTATACGGACAGACCCCGGCCTTGGCAAGGGGCGAAAAAAGCACGGATGTCAAAAACCAGGCAAACACCGTTTTTTATTACAGAACGCAGGTCAGTTTTTAACGCCGTTTTTACCCAGTTTGTGGGGATTCCGCCGAAAAAAAATTCGTCTATTGCCTTTATTCGTAAGAACCTATATAATGAGTTCGCAAAAGAGAGGATAGCGTTCTCTATTGCGGAACTTACAAAAGGAGGCGCTGCACATGGACGGACGGGCCGAACCAAAGGTCAAATCCCTGGCCAAGGCGCTGAACATCCTCTCCTGCTTCACCATTCAAGAGCCCATCCTGGGCGTGACGGAGCTGGCCAACCGCATCGGTGTGACCAAATCCAACATCCACAACATTCTGTCCACCTTCACCTCCATGGGCTATCTTCAGCGGCTGCCCGACGGGCGCTATACCCTGGGGCTGAAGATCCTGGAATACGCGTTCATCATCAACCAGAACCTGGGCTATCCCAACGCCGTGTATGACATCCTGGTGGAGACGGCCAGCCGCACCGGCGAGATCGTCTATTTCGGTCTGCCCTATGGCACCAACGTCCTCTATCTCTATGTGGCCCACCCGGCCGACCGGCTGGGGGTGCTGCCCTATCGGGACATCCTGGGCGAGACCGCTCCCTTCTACTGCACCGGCATCGGCAAGGCCATCCTGGCCCACATGCCCGAGGAGGAGTGGCTCTCTCACATCCCTGAGGAGCGCACCAAGTATCAGCCCAACACCGTCACCGATCTGGACGGCATTCTGGAGGAGCTGCGCATCACCCGCCGCCGGGGCTATTCCATCGACAACGGCGAGCGTGACCCCAACATCCGCTGCGTGGGCGTGCCCGTCTATAACGCCTCCGGACAGCTGGTGGCCGGGGTGAGCACCTCCGGTCCCTCCGTCACCATGACGGACGAGAAACTGCTGGAGTGCGCAGGCATCCTGCAAAACGCCGCCCTGAAGATGCGTGAGCGCATCTATCGGTAATTTTTCTTCGTTTCTTTTCCGGGTGGAGAGCCCGGTTTGGAAAAATAGGTACATTTTTGGATTTAGGAGGATCTACATGAAAAACTGGAAAAGAAGCATCGCCCTCTGCCTCAGCGCCGTCATGATGATCGGCCTGCTGGCCTCCTGCGGCAGCAAGACCCCCGCCGCCTCTGCTTCCGGCAGCACCGCTTCCGGCAGCACTTCCACCAACCCCGAAGACGTTGGCGATCCCGTCAAGCTGGTCTTCTCCATCGCCGCTGTGCCCACCGACGCCCACGGCGCTGCCCAGAAGGTCTTTAAGGACACTCTGGAGGAGATCTCCGGCGGCAACATGACCGTGGAGTGCTATGACTCCGGCTCCCTGTATGGTCAGGACACCGAGCACGACGCCCTGAAGAACGGCGACGTGGACCTGATCTACTCCTCCGCCTCCTGGCTGACCGACGGCTCCCCCTGGGTCTCCATGTTCACCGCTGGCTATGTGTTCCAGAGCTATGACCACATGACCAAGGTGCTCAACGGCGACATCGGCAAGGAAGTCTTCCAGAAGATCGCCGACGAGCAGGGCATCCTGCCTCTGGGCGCTTATTACCTGGGCACCCGTCAGGTCTCCCTGTCTGAGGACCGCCAGATCAAGACCCCCGAGGATCTGAACGGCGTGAACCTGCGTATGCCCAACTCCGACGCTTGGGTGTTCCTGGGCAAGGCCATGGGTGCCAACCCCACCGCCATCCCCTTCAACGACCTGTATCTGGCCCTGCAGACCGGCACCGTTGACGGCCAGGACAACCCCCTGCCCACCGTGCAGTCCGCTAAGTTCTATGAGGTCCAGAAGTCCATCTCCCTGACCAACCACCTGGTGGACTCCGTGTGGCCCACCATCAACCTGAACACCTGGAACAAGCTGACCGACACCCAGAAGGGCTGGGTCATGGAGGCCGTTGAGGCCGGCCGCAAGGCTTGCGACGAGCAGAACCTGAAGACCGAGAGCGAGGTCCAGGACTTCCTGAAGGAGCAGGGCCTGAGCATCTACGAGGCCGATGTTGCCGCCTTCGCCGACCACGTTCTGAACACCTATCTGAACGACCCCATCTCCGACAGCTGGGACAAGGACCTGCTGGCCGAGATCCAGGCCATGGCCTAAGTTCTCCCAAAGGTACATCCCCAACGGGGGCTGGGATAGTCCCGGCCCCCGTTTTTAAGTGTCAAAAACAACTTTTCCTCCCTGAAATCCGTTTGAAATTCCGGGCCATCCTGCGGGCTGCCCCGAAGAAAATTTTGAAAGGAGCGAACATAATGAAAAAAGTCGGCGGTTTTATCCGCGACTGCGTGGAAAAGTACATCCCGGCAGTGGCCTTTACGGTGCTGTTCCTGGTGTTCGTTTTCCAGGTTTTCATGCGCTACGTTATGAAGATGCCCCAGGCCTGGACCACCGAAGTGGAGCAGTCCTGCTTTCTGTGGCTGGTCATGCTGGGCGCGTGCTACTGCCAGCGGCTCAACGGCCACGTCACCTTCACCCTGGTCTATGACAAGATGAACGTGAAGGGCAAGGCCATCACCGCCATGCTGGGCAACATCCTCATCACCTTCACCTGCCTTGTCACCTTCCTGCCCTCCCTGAACTATGTGTGGGGCCTGATGGAGCGCCAGCAGATGACCACCCTGCTGAAGTGGCCCAAGACGGTCGTCTTCATGCCCTATGTGGTCTTCCTGGCCTTTATCGTGGCCTATGCCATCATGGAGATCTATGAGGAGATCATGGTCCTGTCCGGCAGCAAGAAGTATACCGACATGATGCTCGAAGCCTCTAAGTCCGAGGCCGAGCAGGCCATCGAGGCCTCTCTGGCCCAGGAGGACCTGGACCTGTCCCACATCGACTATGGAGGTGACAAGTAATGCTGGATAACCTTCCTCTGATCGTATTCCTCATCTGCTTTGTCCTGATGTTCGTGCTGCGTATGCCCATCCCCACGGGCATGATCGCCGCCTGTACCATGTATTTCCTCACCGACGGTCTTGTTGAGGGCAACAGCTTTATCGGCATGATCACCGGCCAGGAGGGCCAGCTGCACCTGGTGGCCCAAAAGACCATCGAGGCCATTTTCACCAACACCACCATCATCGCCGTGCCCCTGTTCATCTTCGCGGCCAACGTGATGAACGCCGGTAAGATCACCGAGTATGTCTTCGGCGTGTGCAAGGGCCTGGTGGGCCGCTTCCCCGGCGGTTTGGCCCACGTGAACGTGCTGGCCTCTCTGGTGTTCTCCGGCATGACCGGCTCCGCCGTGGCCGACGCCTCCGGCCTGGGCAAGATGGAGATCGACGCCATGCGCGCCGAGGGCTATGATGACGGCTTCTCCTGCGCCATCACCGCCGCCTCCGCCACCATCGGCCCCATCTTCCCCCCCTCCATCCCCGCCGTTATTTACGCCATGCTCACCGGCGCCTCTGTGGGCGCGCTGTTCATGGCCGGTATGATGCCCGGCGTGATCCTGGCCATCTGCCTGTGTATCTACATCGCTTTCATCTCCAAGAAGCGCAAGTATCCCAAGTCCGTTCCTCCCCAGCTGGGTGCCTATCTGCGCTATTGCTTCAAGGCCATCTGGGCCCTGCTGACCCCCGTCATCCTGCTGGTGGGCATCTACACCGGCGTGATGACCCCCACCGAGGCTGGCGCCATCGCCGGCGCCTATGCCCTGCTCATCGCCGTTCTGGTCTATCACATCCTGAACTGGGAGGGCCTGAAGCAGGTCATTTTCGACACCGTGAAGGGCACCGGCTCCGTCTCCATCATGGTGGGCGCGGCCTCCGCCATCTCCTTCATCTTCGCCAAGGAGCAGATCGGCGTCCGCCTGGGCAACTGGATCACCTCCTTCACCGACAGCAAGTATGTCTTCCTCATCATGGTGAACATCATCATCCTGGTGCTGGGCATGTTCGTGGACACCTCCGTCATCCAGCTGGTCATGATCCCCATCCTGTGGCCCGTGGCCCAGCAGTTCGACGTGAACATCATCCACTTCGGCCTGATCATCATCTTCAACATGATGCTGGGCCTGTCCACTCCTCCCTTCGGCATGTGCCTGTTCATCACCTCCGGCATCTCCGGCACCCCCTTGAAGAACGTCATCAAAGAGATCTGGGGCCCCATCGTGGTCATGCTCATCGTGCTGCTGATCATCACCTTCATCCCCCAGTCCGTGCTGTTCCTGCCCAAGATGTTCGGCCTGATGTGAGCCGACTTCCCCGCTGTTCCTATTTGAAACCTAATATCTATCGAAGGAGAGATTTTTCATGGCATTTTCCATCAATCCCGGCGTTTGGCCCGTTATGATCACCCCCTGGACCGAGGACAACAAGCCTGACTTCAAGGCCATCAAGCAGCTGTGCGACTGGTATGTGGAGAAGGGCTGCACCGGCATCTTCGCCGTGTGCCAGTCCAGCGAGATGGCCTACCTCACCGAGCAGGAGAAGCTGGACATCGCCCGTGCCACCGCCGAGGCGGTGGACGGCCGCATCCAGGTGGTGGCCTCCGGCCACACCGCCGATGACAAGGCCACCCAGTTCCGGGAGATCGAGAACATGATGAAGATCCCCGGCATCGGCGCTTACGTGCTGGTGTCCAACCGTCTGGACCAGAAGAACGAGGGCGAGGCCGTGTTCGAGGCCAACGCCCAGGAGATCTTTGACCGCTATCCCGAGATCGACTTCGGCATCTACGAGTGCCCCATGCCCTGGAAGCGCCTGGTCTCCACCGAGTTCCTGCGCAAGGCCGGTCAGCAGGGCCGCATGGTCTTCCTGAAGGACACCTGCTGCGACTACGAGCTGGTGCGGGAGCGCCAGGCCGCTGTCGAAGGCACCCCCCTGAAGATCTTCAACGCCAACGCCCAGTCCTGGTTCGACAGCGTGTGCCACGGCGCCGCCGGTTACAGCGGCGTGATGGCCAACTTCCACCCCGATCTGTACAAGTGGTGCTTCGATCACAAGGACACCGACTATGACAAGGCCCGCCTGGTGGCCGACTTCCTGACCACCGCCGCCATGATCGAGATGCGCATTTATCCCTGCAACGCCAAGTATCACCAGAACCTGGTGGACGTGCCCATGAGCGTCTTTGCCCGCAGCGCCGACTGCGCCAAGCTGGACAAGAACGCCAAGGGCGAGGTGGAGAGCCTCATCCACCTGGAGCAGTATGTCCGCAAGCAGCTGGGTCTGCTGTAATCATCAACCGCATGGGCGTCCTGAGCTTTCAGGGCGCTCATGCAATATCCGTCATGATGGGAGGAATCTTTTATGACTTTGAAAAAGCCTAACATTCTGGTGGTCGGCAGCTTTATGATGGACCTGATCGCCAGCACCCGCCGGGTGCCCAACTCCGGCGAGACCGTCATCGGCATGAAATTCCAGACCGCCCCCGGCGGCAAGGGAGCCAACCAGGCCGTGCAGTGCGCCCGGCTTGGGGCCCACGTCACCATGGTGGGCCAGGTGGGCGACGACGCCTTCGGCAAGATCATGACCGACACCGCCGCCGCCGCGGGCGTGGACGTGTCCCACGTGTCCGTAGACCCCAACGAGTCCTCCGGCGTGGGCCACATCACCCTGGAGGTCACCGACGACGGGGCCAAGAACCGCATCACCGTCTGCCCCGGGGCCAACTTCACCCTGACGGTGGACGACCTGGCCTGGCTGAAGGACCAGATCGGCCAGTATGACCTGGTGATGATGCAGTTCGAGCTGCCCATGCCCGTCATCGAGGCGGTGGCCCAGTGGGCCCACGACGCCGGGGTCATCGTCATGATCAACCCCGCCCCCGCCGCCCCCCTGTCTGACAAGCTGCTCGCCTGCACCACCTATATCTCCCCCAACGAGCACGAGGCCGCCATCCTGGCCGACCACTCCATCGACGTGTCCAACGGCATCAACATGGACGACGTGGCCATCGTGGCAAAGGCCTTCCATGACCGGGGCGTGGAGAACCTGATCATCACCATGGGCGAGAACGGCTCCATCGTGGCGGGCAAGGACGGCATCCACCACACCGACTGCGTGAAGGCCCCCCAGGTGGTGGACCCCACCGCCGCCGGAGATTCCTTCGTGGCCGCTTTCTGCACCGGCCTCACCGCTGGTCTGCCCCAGGGTCAGGCCCTGGCCTTTGCCAGCCACACCGCCTCCCTCACCGTGTCCAAGATGGGCGCTATGCCCAGCCTGCCCACGGTGGACCAGGTGCAGGCCTTTATGACCGAGCGGGGCTATCAGGGCTTCGATCCCGCCGTGCTGGACGGCCTGAAATAAGTTTCCCCTCCCCCGCCTGGGGGACCGCTTAAAACAAAAATTCTGACCAAATCAATTGGAATGGGAGTGTATCATTATGCTGAAAGAGGAGAGCAAGCAGGCTGTTTCTCAGTTCTTCACCGCTGTGGACCAGGAGTTCAACGCCTTTTTGAAGGCCCGCAGCCCCGAGGATTATGAGGCCGCCGCCCAGCTGATCCTGGAGTCTCAGGCCCACGGCGGACGGCTCCACGTCACCGGCATCGGCAAGTGCAGCCACGTGTCCACCTATGCCGCCTCTCTGTTTTCTTCCACCGGAAACCCCGCCTATTACCTCCACGGAACTGAGGCCGTCCACGGCTCCTGCGGCCAGCTGGTGGCCGGGGACGTGGTCATCGCCATCTCCAACTCCGGCGAGACCGGCGAGCTGAAGGCCACCGTTCTGGCCGTGAAGAACAACGGCTGCAAGGTCATCGGCGTGTCCGGCAACCCCGACAGCTGGCTGGCCCACGAGAGCGACGCCTTCCTGTTCGCCGGCGTGAAGCAGGAGGGCGGCCCCCTGAACCGGGCCCCCCGCAACTCCGTCCTGGCCGAGCTGCTCACCCTCCAGGCCCTGTCTGTGGCCCTCCAGGTAGAGAAGGACTGGGACCCCGTGAAGTATGTCCGCTGCCACCCCGGCGGAAAGCTGGGCCAGCTGCGGGACAACGAGAAGAAGTAAATTAAGGGAGGTTTTTCACATGCTCACTGGTAAGCTGATCCACCCGGACATCATGGCCGCCCTGGCCCTGTGCGGCCACGGGGACAAGGTCCTCATCGCCGACGGCAACTATCCCCTGGACTCCAAGAGCGGCGAGGCCGAGACCGTCTATCTGGGCCTGACCCCCGGTCTGCCCACCGTCACCGACGTGCTGGAGGCCATCCAGAGCGCGGTGAACATCGAAAAGGCGGAGGTCATGGACCCCGCCGACGGCACCACCCCCGAGATCTTCGGCCAGTTCCAGTCCATGCTGGACGGCATGGAGCTGAGCAAGCTGGGCCGGTATGAGTTCTATGACGCCTGCTGCCAGCCCGGCGTGCGTCTGTCCATCTCCACCGGCGAGAAGCGCACCTTTGCCAACATCCTCGTCACCATCGGCGTGGCCTGAGCCATCTGAAGTTTCATCGTCTGACCGCCGCTGTAGGTCCCTCCTACGGCGGCGGTCTTTTTGTATGTCTTTTGACGTCCCTGGACAGACTAAGGGCATCTATCACGCCTGGAGGTCGATGCTCATGTCCCGTTTCCGCCTTTCTAAGGGCCTTGTTCTGGCCGGGCTGGCCCTGTGCCTGGTCCTGGCCGCCGCGATCTATGGTCATACCGCCCAGCAGCCCCTGTCCCCCGCCGCCGGTCCGGCGGCCATCCCCGCTTCCACGGACAACTGGGGGCTGTCCTTCCCGGAGGAGGGCCAGTCCCCCGTGGGCAACGCAAGCTCCGAGGAGCTGGCCAAATACAGCGCCCGCTTTTTGGGGGACACGTCAAAAAAAGTGATCTACCTCACCTTCGACTGCGGCTATGAAAACGGCTATACCGACGCCATTCTGGACGCCCTGAAAAAGCACCGGGCCCCCGCTGCCTTTTTCGTGGTGGGCAATATGATCCAGACCGCCCCCGACGTGGTCCGCCGCATGGCCCAGGAGGGGCACATCGTGGGCAATCACACCTTCCACCACCCGGACATGTCCGCCATCGCCGACCAGGCCGCCTTTCAGAAGGAGCTGGACAGCCTGGCGCAGCTGTATCAGCAGACCACGGGCCAGACCATGCCCCGGTATTACCGCCCGCCCCAGGGCAAATATAACCTGGAAAATCTGAAGCAGGCCCAGGCCCTGGGCTATCAGACCATCTTCTGGAGCCTGGCCTATGTGGACTGGTACGCGGACGACCAGCCCACGGCCGAGCAGGCATTTGGCAAGCTCCTCCCCCGCATCCACAGCGGGGCCATCGTTCTTCTCCACGCCACCTCCCGCACCAATGCGGAGATACTGGATGAGCTGCTCACCCGGTGGGAAAACATGGGCTATACCTTCGCCTCCCTGGATCAGCTGCCCACCCTGTGAGCACCCCATTCAAAAACTTTTTTATTTATTTTTAAAAAAGACTTGCATTCTGCCGCAAAAGCTGGTATGATACCAGTCGAGGCTTTTTGATAAGCGATTCTCATAGCGAGGAGGTAAGCAACATGGCCAAATGCGAATTCTGCGACAAGGGCGTCACCTTCGGCATTCAGGTGTCCCACTCTCATCGCCGTTCCAACCGCACCTGGAAGCCCAACGTGAAGCGCGTGAAGGCGATCGTGAAGGGCACCCCCACTCACGTGTACGTCTGCACCAGATGCCTCCGTTCCGGTAAGGTCACCCGCGCTGTGTAATGGAATATGGCAACTAAAAACAGCCGCCTTTTTCGGGCGGCTGTTTTTCTTTTGTCCCGGCGCTTGCTTTTTAGTCGGACGTTCTGATATATTAAAGTCAGACAAACAGAAAGGTGGGATACTCATGGGGATGATACATCCAGCGCCCCGGCGGTGTTTGGCGGCGGCCTGCGGCGGCGTATTTCTCGTGGCCATGCTCCTCCTGCCCTCCTGCGGGGTGCAGCATACAGCAGACCCCGTCCAGGACTTTCAGGCGCAGCTGACAGAGCGTGCCGTGCCCTGTGTTGGCTCTGAAAAGCAAGAGCCCCGAGACCTTATGCCGGCCTCCATTCAGTACGGCCACTTCTCCTCCCCGTCGTCTGACGAGCTGTGCGCCCTCTTCAAGTATACGTCCCTGGTCCACTCGGAGGGGCTGGACCGGACCCTGGCCGTGGTCTATGACACGGAGGACCTGTCTGTGGTGGCCAGCCACGAATTCGTCGCGGACCAGGTCCAGCTTCAATTTCTCCCCGCCAAAGACGGGCGGGACTATGTGCTCTATCTGGGCACCGTCACCTATCAGAATATCTCCACCTATTACCTGCAGCTGTTCCAGATCGGCAATTCGGCCTGGGAGCCCGTCTCCGCAGACCTCCCCCAGCCGGACGACGACCAGCCCGGCGGCTGCGCCTATTCCCTGGCCGACCAGGCCGTCCTGCGTCTGAACGGGGACCACACCTACACGGCCTACATGTGGGACCGGGAGACAGAGCGCTTTCTCGAAAGCAGCGTACTCCCGTGACTGATTTATCCGCCAAACAAAAAACCGACAGAGCCTGCACACCTGCAAGGCTCTGTCGGCTTTTTTATACTTCTTTCGCCGCTCTCCAGGGCACGTCCTGAAAGCGCTCTCCGGCCTCCAGGACCTCCACCCCTCCGGCGGTAACGTCCAGGACGTGAGCGGCAAACTCTGCGGAGCGCTCCTCGGGCAGCAGACAGGACAGCACCACGTCCGCCCCATAGTCCACCTGCTCCACCACACCGGAGAAGGCAGCCACCTCCCGGCGCATCCCCTCGAACTGGGCGTAGGTACAGGGCACCTCCATGGCCACCCACCGGCGGACCACGGAGATGCCGGCGGCATCCAGGGCGTCCTTAGCGCTCTGGGTATAGGCCCGCACCAGGCCCCCAGCCCCCAGCAGCACCCCGCCGAAATACCGGGTGACCACACAGCACACGTTCTCCACGCCCTCCCGCTGGAACACGTTCAGCATGGGCTGGCCCGCCGTGCCCTGGGGCTCCCCGTCGTCGGAGTAGCGCACGGCCCCGTCCCGGATGAGATAGCACCAGCAGTTATGCCGGGCGTCATAGTGCTTCTTCTTCGTCTCCTCGATGCGGGCACGGGCCTCCTCCTCCGAGGACACCCGCCACACCTGGCCGATGAAGCGAGAGCGCTTTTCCACCAGCTCCGTCTGGCTGTGTCCGGTGGGGATATAGTACTCCGTCACTTAGGCTCCACCTTTCTGTCTCATTCCTGTCTCATTTGGCCTGTCAGTCCTCCCAGGGCTCTTTGTGGGGCTGCCAGCCCTCCACCAGGGGACCCAGCTGGCCGATGATCCTGGGGGTACACACAGCCTTTATGTCGATGGTCTGGCCGTACTCCACCGACTCCACCTTGGCCTGCTGATACAGGGTCTCTAAGATGCCGCCCTTGTCATAGGGCAGGTGGATGGTCACCCGGCGGGCCCCGTTGTCCAGCACGCCGCCGATGGCCTTCAGCAGGTCGTCCATGCCCTCCCCCGTCTTGGCGGAGACGGACACCCGGCCCTTGCCATGGGGGCGGATCTCCCCCTGCCACTGGTCGCACTTGTTGAACACCTCGATGCGGGGGGTGTGGTCGGCGCCCAGCTCGTGGATCAGCTTATCCACCACCTCTGCCTGCTCCATCCACTGCTCGTTGGAGCCGTCGATGACGTGGAGCAGCAGGTCGGCAAAGGACAGCTCCTCCAGGGTGGCCTTAAAGGCCTCCACCAGGTGGTGGGGCAGCTTGCGGATAAAGCCCACCGTGTCGGACAGCAGGACCGTACAGGTGTCGGAGATTTCTAAGGTGCGGGTGGTGGTGTCCAGGGTGTCGAACAGGCGGTTGTTGGCGGGGATGTCCGCCCCGGTGAGGCGGTTGAGCAGGGTGGACTTGCCCGCGTTGGTATAGCCCACGATGGCCACCACGGGCACCTCGTTTTTGATGCGGCGGTCCCGCTGGGTGGCCCGCACCCGGCGCACGTCCTTCAGCTCCCCCTCCAGCTTGGCGATCTTCCGGTGGATGTGCCGCCGGTCAGACTCCAGCTGAGTCTCGCCGGGGCCGCGGGTGCCGATGGCGCCCTCCTGGCGCTCCAGGTGCTTCCACATGCCCGTCAGCCGGGGCAGCAGATATTTATATTGGGCCAGCTCCACCTGCAGCCGCCCTTCTCTGGTCCGGGCCCGCTGGGCAAAGATGTCCAGGATCAGGGCGGAGCGGTCCAGCACCGAGACGTTCAGCTCCTCGCTGAGCACCCGCTGCTGGGAGGGGGACAGGCTGTTGTCAAAGATGACCATGTCCGCGTTCATGGCGTGGACCAGCTCTTTCACCTCGGCCACCTTGCCCTCGCCGATGAAGGTGCGGGGGTCGGGGCTGTCCTTGGACTGCATAACCACCGCCGCCGTCTGGCCCCCCGCCGTCTCCAGCAGGGCGGCCAGCTCGTCCATGGACTCCTGGGTGGCGTTTTCCTCCCGGGACAGGCTGAAGGCGTCCAGCCCCACCAGCACCGCCCGCTCCTTTTTCTCTTGGGTATTGATGTCGGTCATAGTTCCTCCCGTTTCCGGCCAGACGCCCGGCCCGGCGTCACCGCGCCAGGACCTCTACGATCTGGCCGATATACATGGTGTGATAGTCCTGCTGGGGATACCACTTCTCCTTCACATCCTGGGGGATGTTGGCCGGGTCCATGGGCTGGGCAAAGCGCTTGCGGCACACCAGCACCAGCTCCGCCTGGTCAAAATAGGGCGCGCCGCACTCCGCCGCCTGAACGGTGAAGCCGCACTCCTTCACCTTGTCCACGTCACGGCCGCTCTTGCTGCCGCACAGGGACAGGGCCTTGCGATACTCCTCCCCGAAGAAGCACAGGGTGAAATACTCCTCCCGGTCCACGAATTCCTTGGTGTAGCGCTGGGGGCGGATATAGCAGGTGGCCGCCGGAGCCCCCCAGATCACGCCCAGCCCGCCCCAGGAGGCCGTCATGGTGTTGCACCGCTCCCGGCTTCCGGCGGTGATGAGCATCCACTTGTCCCCGATGAGGGAAAACACGTTCTCGCCCAGCGTTTTGGGATCTACCTTATGAAACATAACACATACCTCCCGGCTTTCATATACGGAAAAAGCCGCACCGAATACTCGGCGCGGCTTTTATGGACGATCTTACTTGTCCAGACCGAACTTCTTGTTGAAACGGCTGACGCGGCCGCCAGTGTCTACCATCTTCTGCTTACCAGTGTAGAAGGGATGACACTTGGAGCACACCTCGACGCGGATGTCCTTCTTGGTGGAACCGGTCTCGATCACATTGCCGCAGGCGCACCGAATCGTGGTCTGCTCGTAGTTAGGATGGATGCCTTCCTTCATTTATATTCACCTCTTTCTCCCTGGAGGATCGTTTCGCACAATGCAACTGATATAATACCACAGGGCAAATGGAAATGCAACTGTTTTTTGAAAAAAATTATTTTTTCGGTTTTTACAAGTTCAGGTGTGGATTTTTCGCCTGATCATGCACTAATACATGGTTTCGGCGTATCCGCCCGTCCAATTCTTTTTGTTCCATCCGCCAAAAAGGCCGGAGGTTTGTTTTGCTGAAATATGCGCGTTAGCTATTGACAACTCCAGTAAGCAATGGTAAACTTAGTCCGCTTAAAAAGTTAGCCTCTGCAAACCTTTTTGCGTATTTGCGGGAGGTCACGATGAAAGGAGCGGTTTCCCATTATGCCATTAAGCCTTTCCACCACCGGCAGCGTGGTCACGATCAAAGATATCAAAGGAAAAGACGAGACCCGCCGTTTTCTGGAGAGCCTGGGCTTTGTCGTTGGCGGCAATGTGTCTGTGGTCTCTGAGATCGACGGCAATCTGATCGTCAACGTCAAAGAGAGCCGTGTGGCCATCAGCAAGAGCATGGCCAACCGGATCATGGTCTGATGGGAGACGCGGCGGCGCTGTGCCGCGCCGCCGCGCTCTTTCAAGGGAGAAAGGAGAAGTTTTACTATGAGCAAAACACTCAAGCAGGCCAAAGTGGGCGAGACTGTCACCGTGCAGCGCCTTCAGGGCGAGGGCCCTGTGAAGCGCCGCATCATGGACATGGGCATCACCAAGGGCGCTTCTATCTTTGTGCGCAAGGTGGCCCCCCTGGGCGACCCCATCGAGGTCACGGTCCGCGGCTATGAGCTGTCTCTGCGTAAGGACGACGCCGAGCTCATCCTGGTGGACTAATATCTGTCCCGCCTTTGGGCGGGATAAACTTGGGGGCCTGACCCGTCCCCGTTTTTTTCAGTGAAGTGGTTAGCTTTCGCTAATTATTTTAAGGAGGAGAGTTGATTCATGTCCATTAAAATCGCGCTGGTGGGCAATCCCAACTGCGGAAAGACCACCATGTTCAACGCCATGACCGGCGCCAACCAGTACGTTGGCAACTGGCCCGGCGTTACCGTGGAGAAGAAAGAGGGCAAGCTGCGGGGCTATCCCGACGCTGTGGTCACCGACCTGCCCGGTATCTACTCCCTGTCCCCCTACACCCTGGAGGAGGTCGTCAGCCGGAACTACATCATTGACGAGCACCCCGACGTGATCGTCAACCTGGTGGACGCCACCAACCTGGAGCGCAACCTGTATCTGACCACCCAGGTCATGGAGATGGGCATCCCCGTTGTCATCGCCCTGAACATGATGGACGTGGTGAAGAAGAACGGCGACAAGATCGACGCCGTGAAGATGTCCAACGAGCTGGGCTGCCCCGTGCTGGAGGTCTCCGCTCTGAAGGGCACCGGCCTGAAGGAGCTGTTCGACAAGGCCGTTGAGGTCGGCAACGCCAAGACCTATAGCGGCCACCAGCACAAGTTCGCCCCCGCCGTTGAGGAGGCCCTGGGCAAGATCGAGGGTCTGCTGGAGGGCAAGGTCCCCCAGGCTCAGCTGCGCTGGCACGCTGTGAAGCTGTTCGAGCGGGACGACAAGGTCCAGGTCAAGTTCGACGCCGCCATCGTCAACAGCGTCAATGAGATCACCTCCGCCTGCGAGACCGCCCTGGATGATGACAGCGAGTCTATCATCACCAACGAGCGGTATGAGTACATCACCTCCATCATCGGCAAGATCTATAAGAAGGCCCGCCAGGGCATGAGCGTGTCCGACAAGATCGACCAGATCGTCACCAACCGTATCCTGGCCCTGCCCATCTTCGTGGTCATTATGACCCTGGTGTATTACATCGCCGTGTCCAGCCTGGGCACCATCGTCACCGACTGGACCAACGACACCCTGTTCGGCGAGTGGATCCAGCCCGCCGTGGGCGCCTTCCTGGAGAACGCCGGCGCTGCCGACTGGGTCGTGTCCCTGGTCGTTGATGGTATCATCGGCGGTATCGGCGCCCCCGTGGGCTTCGCTCCTCAGATGGCCATCGTGTTCTTCTTCCTGTCCATTCTGGAGGACTGCGGCTATATGGCCCGTGTCGCCTTCATCATGGACCGGATCTTCCGCCGCTTCGGCCTGTCCGGCAAGTCCTTCATCCCCTTCCTGATCTCCTCCGGCTGCGGCGTGCCCGGCATCATGGCCACCCGTACCATTGAGAACGAGAAGGACCGCCGCATGACCATGATGACCACCACCGCCATCCCCTGCGGCGCTAAGCTGCCCGTTATCGCCACCATCGCCGGCTTCCTGATGGGCGGCGCCTGGTGGGTCGCCCCCCTGATGTACTTTGCCGGCATCATCGTCGTCATCGTCTCCTGCATCATCCTGAAGAAGACCAAGATGTTCTCCGGCGACCCCGCCCCCTTCGTCATGGAGCTGCCCCAGTATCACGTGCCCTCTCTCAAGGGCGTGCTGCTCCACGTTTGGGAGCGCGTGTGGGCCTTCCTGAAGAAGGCCGGTACCATCCTGTTCGTCTGCTGCGCTGTCATGTGGTTCCTGGGCAGCTTCGGTATCCAGGACGGCGTGTTCGGCCTGGTGGACACCGACTACTGCTTCCTGGCCACCATCGGCGGCGCTATCGCCTGGATCTTTGCTCCTCTGGGCTTTGGTACCTGGCAGGCCGTGGCTTCCTCCCTCAGCGGCTTTGTGGCCAAGGAGGGCATCGTCTCCACCATGGGCGTGCTGAGCGGCCTGGGCGAGATTGAGGAGTATGCTCCCGACATGCACGCCCAGTTCGCAGCCTTCTTTCCCACCAGCCTGTCCGCTATCTCCTTCCTGCTGTTCAACCTGTTTGACTCCCCCTGCCTGGCCGCTATCTCCACCACCGCCAAGGAGATGGGCAGCCGCAAGTTCTTCTGGTTCGCCATCGTGTTCCAGAACGTCATGGCTTACGCCATCTCCCTGATGGTGTATCAGCTGGTGGGCCTGGCCCTGGGCGAGGTGCAGTTCGGCGCCGCCACCGTGGCCGCCGCCATCGTGCTGGTGCTGATCCTGTACTTCCTGTTCCGGCCCGACCCCGCCAAGCAGCTGCAGCGCCGCGCCGCCGCCACCCACGCCTGATCTCCTGGAGCTGATTATCAATGACCACAAATCTTTCCTTAGGCACTGCCGATATCGTGGTCCTGTGTGTGCTGGCAGTTTTGATCCTGCTGGCCCTGAAGATCATCACCGGCTTTTTCAAAGGTGGTAAAAAGTAATGCTCACTTGGATCTCCGCAAACCTGACCAACATCGTGGTGGTCGGCGTCGTTCTGGTGCTGCTGGCCCTGGCGATCCGCAAGATCGTCTCTGACCGCATCCATCACAGGAGCGATTGCAGCACCGGGGTCTGCTCCGGCGACTGCGCCCACTGCCACATGCAGCACTGAGTTTGCCAAAGACGCCCGCTCTCTCCGTTTGGAGGGGGCGGGCGCTTTCTTGACTTTTTTCTCCCGGCTTGCTATACTCAAACCGTTCTTTCAAAATTTTTCGGGAAATCGCGGGCCTGCCTGGGCCCGCGCCCTTTTGTCCCGGCAGAAAAAGGGGCCAACGCCATGTCACAATCGAAAAACATTCTGGGCACCATGCCCATGGGGCGGCTGATCTTCACCATGTCGGGGCCCATCATGCTCTCCATGCTGATGCAGGCGGTATATAACCTGGTGGACAGCATCTATGTGGCCCGGCTGGGGGACAACGCCTTTCTGGCCCTGTCCTATGCCTACCCCATCCAGACCCTGCTCATCGCCTTCTGCGTGGGCACAGGGGTGGCCTTCAGCGCCACCCTGTCCCAGCGGCTGGGGGCCAGGCAGATGGACCAGGCCAGCGCTGTGGTCCTCCACGGGGGGGCGTTCTATTTCGGCTGCTGGCTGCTCTTCTTCCTGTTCGGCCTGCTGGGGGCGGACGCCTATCTCCGCGCCTGCACCGACACTCCCTCGGTCATCACCCAGGGGGCGGCCTATCTGCGGGTGTGCTGCTGCCTGTCCTTCGGCGTGTGTACCCAGTTCCCCTGCGAGCGTATCCTCCAGTCCTCCGGCCGCCCCGCCGGGTTTATGATCATCCAGGGCTCCGGGGCCCTCATCAACATCATCCTGGACCCCATCCTCATCTTTGTCTTTGACATGGGCGTGGTGGGGGCCGCCGTGGCCACCGTCATCGGCCAGATCACCGGGGCCTTCATCGGCTTATTTCTAGTCCACAGCCTGCGGGAGCACTTCCCCATCACCCTCCGGGGCCAGCGCCTCCAACCCGCCCTGCTGGGGGAGATGGGCCGCATCGCCGGGCCCGCCATCCTGATGCAGTCGCTGAGCAGCGTTATGTCCCTGGGGCTGAACGCCATCCTCCGCCGGGTGTCTGAGACCGCCGTGTGGGTGCTGGGGGTCTATTTCAAGCTGCAATCCTTTGTGTTCATGCCCATTTTCAGCGTGAACAACGGCCTGATCTCCATCATCAGCTTCAACTATGGGGCCCGGGACCGCCGCCGGGTGTCCGGGGCCATCCGCTTCGGCATGATCCTGGCAGTGGGCACCGGCGTCATCGGCTGCGTGCTGCTGATCCTGTGCGCCACTCCCCTGCTGCGGGTGTGCTTCAACGCCGGGGAGCAGGCCCTGGCCCTGGGCGTCCCCGCTCTGGGGCTCACCGCCCTGTCCTTCCCCGTGGCCGCCGTGAGCATCATCCTGTCCGCCGCGTTCCAGTCCCTGGGCCACAGCCGCGACTCCCTGGTCATCTCCCTGCTGCGGTATATCGTGCTGCTGCTGCCCATCGCTCTCCTGCTGGTCCACCTGTGGCCGGAGCAGGCCTTCCTCTGCTTCCTCCTCACCGAGCTCGGTGCCTGCCTGGTGGCCCTGCCCATGTACCACAGCGTGTACCGGAGCAAGATCGCGGTCCTGTAAAGCACCAGGTCACGACGGCTCTTGTAGGGGCGGACCTCTGTGTCCGCCCGCCGTTGACAGCAAGATCCCCGGATACCTTGCGGACGTATCGTTCCGCGGTATCCGGGGGTTCTTTGGTATGATCTTATTTCGCCTTCAGCATCCGTCCGGCGTTCAGGATGGCGATGACGGATACGCCTACGTCGGCGAAGACGGCCATCCACATGTTGGCGCGGCCAATGGCGGACAGGAACAGCACCAGGAACTTCACCGCCAGGGCGAACCAGATGTTCTGGTGGACGATGGTCAGGGTCTTTCGGGCGATGCGCACCGCCACGGGCAGCTTGGACAGGTCGTCGTCCATCAGGACCACGTCCGCCGCCTCGATGGCCGCGTCAGAGCCCATGGCGCCCATGGCCACGCCGATGTCCGCCCGGGACAGCACGGGGGCGTCGTTGATGCCGTCGCCCACAAAGACCAGCTGCTCCCCGGGGCGCTTCTCCTTCAGCAGGCGCTCCACCCAGTCCACCTTGTCCCCGGGCAGCAGCCCGGCATGGACCTGGTCCAGGCCCAACTGCTGGCCCACGGACTGGGCCACGGCGGGGTCGTCGCCGGTGAGCATCACCGTCTGGCGCACCCCGGCCTCCTTCAGGGCCTTCAGGGCGGGGGCGGCGCTGTCTTTGATCTGGTCGGCCACCACCAGGTAACCGGCATAGGACCCGTCCACCGCCACGTGGACCACGGTGCCCACGGGCTTCTCCCCCTGGGGTCTGGCGATGTGATTGGCATCCATCCACTTCCCGTTGCCCGCCAGCACGGTGCGGCCATCCACCATGGCCTTCACTCCGTGGCCCGCGATCTCAGAGCCATCGGTCACCCGGCTCTGGTCGGGGGCGGGCTGACAGGCGGCCTGGATGGACAGGGAGATGGGGTGGCTGCTGAAATGCTCGGCCAGGGCGGCCCACTCCAGCAGCTCCCGCTCCGAGCAGTTCACCGGCTTGGTCTGGGTGACGGCGAAGGAGCCCCGGGTCAGGGTGCCCGTCTTGTCCATCACCACCACACCCGTCTTGGCCAGGGCCTCCAGATAGTTGCCGCCCTTTACCAGCACGCCCACCCGGGACGCGCCGCCGATGCCGCCGAAGAAGCTGAGGGGCACGGAGATGACCAGGGCGCAGGGGCAGGACACCACCAGGAAGATCAGCGCCCGCTGCACCCACATGGAGAAGGGCCCAAAGCCCAGCACGGGGGGCAGGATAGCCAGGGCCAGGGCGGCAAAAACCACCGCCGGGGTATAGTACCGGGCAAAGCGGGTGATAAAGTTCTCCGCCTTGGCCTTTTTGGCGGAGGAGTTCTCCACCAGGTCCAGGATCTTGGCCACGGTGGACTCGCCATAGGGCTTGCTGACTTTGACCCGCAGCACGCCGGTCTGGTTGATGCAGCCGCTGATGACCTCCTGGCCGGGGGACACCTGGCGGGGCAGAGACTCGCCGGTGAGGGCCGCCGTGTCCAGGGCGGAGGTGCCCTCCTCCACGGTGCCGTCCAGGGGGACCCGCTCGCCGGGCTTGATGACGATGGTATCGCCCACGGCCACCTCCTCCGGGTCCACCTGGACCAGCTCCCCCTCCCGCTCCACGTTGGCATAGTCGGGGCGGATGTCCATCAGGTCAGAGATGGACTGGCGGCTGCGGGAGACGGCCACGCTCTGGAACAGCTCCCCCACCTGGTAAAACAGCATGACGGCCACGGCCTCGGAATACTCCCCGCAGCCAAAAGCGCCCACGGTGGCCACCGCCATGAGGAAATTCTCGTCAAACACCTGGCCGTTGCTGATGTTCCGCACGGCCCGCCACAGCACATCCCAGCCGATGACGGCATAGGGGATGAGGAACAGCGCCAGGCCCAACCAGCCCCGGTGCTCCGCCCCGATGACGAGCAGCAACACATAGAGCACCGCGCTGACGATGATGCGGCGCAGGGTCTTTTTTTGCTTTCTTGTCATTGTGTCTCTCCCTCCTCTGGAAGACCAGAGGTCACTTCACCACGACCTCGCAGTCGGGCTCCACCTTTTTGCAGACCTTTACGGCCTGCTTGACGATCTCGTCAAACTTGTCGTCCTCGGCGTCGATGGTCATCTTCTGGGACAGAAAGCTGACGGAGGCGTCGTTCACGCCGTCCAGCTTTTTAATGGCGGCCTCCATCTTGGCGGCGCAGTTGGCACAGTCCAGGTCGATCAGCTTAAAGGTCTTTTTCATGGGAAAGCACTCCTTTTTGTCATCTCTTTATTTTGGTTTGCCTATTTTCTTCTGCCACCCGGCAGGGGTTTACTCCATGATGTGCTCCATGCCCTGAGACAGGATGCGGATCACGTGCTCGTCCGCCAGGGAATAGAACACGGTCTTGCCCTCCTTGCGGAACTTCACCAGCTTGCTGGTCTTCAGCACCCGCAGCTGGTGGGACACGGCGCTCTGGCTCACCTCCAGCAGCTTGGCGATGTCGCACACGCACAGCTCTGCCTCCAGCAGGGCGTACAGGATTTTCACCCGGGTGCTGTCCCCGAATATCTTGAACAGCTCCGCCAGGTCATACAGCACCTCGTCCTCCGGCAGCAGGCTTTTCACCTGCATCAGGGTGTCGGCGTGGATGATGGCCTCCTCGCAGCAGGGGGTATCCCGCTTCTCCATGAACGCACCTCGCTTTCTTTTCGATATATGAACATGTATTCATATGTTAGTTGTAATATACTCCTTATCAGGATCTTTGTCAAGAGGGTTTTCACAGGTATAGCTTTTTTTCTTCATCCCTGCTATAATAGGGCGCAAGCGTTGATACGACACGGAACGATACCTCTTATCTGGAGATGACTGTGATGGAACACAACAAAGAATTTTTAGATCTGCTGCTGGACCGGCGCAGCTGCCGGGCCTTTCGGCCTGACGCCCTGGACCGCCCCACTTTGGCCGCCATTGTAGAGACGGGCCGCTATGCCCCCAGCGCCATGGACACGCAGCAAAACCACTTCTATATCATCACCGACCAGAAGCTGCTGAAGCAGCTGAGCGAACTGGTCAGCCGCAAGCTGGAGCATCTTGCGGACCGGGACTTCCGCTATGGGGCCCCCGCCCTGGTGCTGGTGACCAACCGGAAGGACCACGCCATGGCCCCCCAGGACGCCGCCTGCGCCATGGAGAACATGATGCTGGCCGCCTATTCCATGGGCGTCGGCTCCTGCTGGCTCAATCAGCCCTTCCACCTTCAGGACGACCCCGATCTGCGCGCCCTCCTGGCCCCCCTGGGCGTAACAGAGAAGGACCTGCTGTGCTGCGCCCTGGCCCTGGGACTGCCCCAGGGGGAGCTGCCCCGCTCCCGCCCGGAGCGCACAGGCAATCTGATCACCTGGGTGGACGGAGTGTAAAAAGTTTTTTCTGATTTTGGGAACCTTTTTCTCCGGGTTTCGTCCAACCATGGCGTAACACAAAAAATACGCTGAATTTCAGCCCGAACAAAAGGAGAACCTAAGTTATGAAACGACGCACCCTCTCTCTGGTCCTGGCCTGCGCCCTGTCTGTGGCTCTGCTGTCCGCCTGCGGCAGCAAGGGGAACGACAGTTCCGTCTCCGGCTCCGCCAGCGGCAGTCTGCTGCCCGGCGGCTCCTCCTCTGTGTCTGCGGACATCTCCCATCCGGACGGCTCCGCCCCCGACCAGTCTGAGCCTGACGCCTCCGCCCCCGACGGCTCTCAGCCCGATGCCGTTCAGGAGCCCAGCGCCACCGCCTCTCTGTCCCTGAACAAGAACAGCTTCACCCTGTCCAAGGCGGGGGCGACTTATCGCCTGAAATACACCCTCTCCCCCGAGGGCGGCAAGGTGACCTTCTCCTCCAGCGACGAGAAGGTGGCCACGGTCAACGGCAAGGGCACCGTCACCGCCGTGGCCCCCGGCTCCGCCGTGATCACCGTGACCAGCGGCAAGCTGACCGCCCAGTGCACCGTGAAGTGCAGCTGGACCGCGTCCAAGCCTGCGGAATCCAAGCCTGCTGAGAGCAAGCCCGCCGAGAGCGCCAAGCCCTCCGCCCCCAGCCAGAGCACCCAGGACAAGCTGCCCGCTCAGGAGGAGAAGGCGGTGGATCTGGCCGCCTTCTTCACCAAGATCGAAAAGGACTATGACATGTCCTCCATGGAGGCCGCCGACGGCGAGCTCATCGAAAACTGCTACCCCGGCCTGTCCGCCATCCAGACCCAGCAGCTGGCCGTTTATATGTGCATGATGAACCCCTCTCCCAACGGAGACGTGGTGCTGGTCCAGGTGAAGGACAGCAAGGACGTGGACGCAGTGAAGGCCATTCTTCAGGCACGCATCCAGTACATGGTGGGCGACGGCAACGGCCCCGGCGGCGCCTGGTATCCCGAGCCCACCGACATGTGGGAGAACAACTCCCGCATCGTCACCCACGGCAACTATGTCATGATGGTGGCCGACTTCGAGTGCGACAACATCGTGAACGCATTCAACGCCCTGTTTTGAGCCGGACCCAAATTTAACAAATAGACAGAACGGCGGACGAAGAGACCCTCGTCCGCCGTTCTCGTGAGGAGCGCTTATGGTTTTTTCAACTCCCATTTTCCTGTTTTATTTTCTCGCACTGACTCTGCTGATCTACTATCTGGTCCCCAGGCGTCTGCGCAATCCGGTGCTGCTGTGCGCCTCCCTGCTGTTCTACTTCTGGGGCGAGCGGGTCTACACCGTCATTATGCTGCTGTCCACTGCCATCGACTATACCCACGGGATGCTGGTGGAGCGGTGCAAGGCCCGGGGCAACGACCGGGGGGCCCGGATGGCGGTGGCCTCGTCCATGGTCTTTAACCTGGGGCTGCTGTTCTTCTTCAAGTACTGGGACTTTCTGGCCGGGTCGCTCCAGGCCGTGGGCCTGGGATTTATGCCTGTGCTGAACATCCATCTGCCCATCGGCATCTCCTTTTACACCTTCCAGACCATGAGCTATACCATCGACGTATACCGCGGAGATGCCCGGGCCCAGCACTCCATCATCAACTTCGGCACCTTTGTCACCCTGTTTCCCCAGCTCATCGCCGGTCCCATTCTGAAATACAAGGACCTGGGGGACCAGATCGACCAGCGGGACTGCACGGCGGAGAAGTTCGCCTCCGGCGTGCAGATCTTCATGGTGGGCATGGGGAAAAAGGTCCTGCTGGCCAACAACGTGGGGCTGCTGTGGGAGCGGTATAAGGCCCTCCCCCTGGACCAGCTCACGGTGGCCGGGGCCTGGCTGGGCGTCATCGCCTTCACGTTCCAAATTTACTTCGACTTCTCCGGCTATTCCGATATGGCCACCGGCCTTGGCCGGATGCTGGGCTTTGAGTTTGCCCCTAACTTCCGCTATCCCTATATCTCCCGCAGCATCACCGAGTTCTGGCGGCGGTGGCACATCTCCCTGTCCTCCTGGTTCCGGGAGTATCTCTACATCCCCCTGGGGGGCAACCGGTGCAGCAAGCCCCGGTGGATGCTGAATCTGTTTCTGGTCTGGGCGGCCACCGGCATCTGGCACGGGGCCAGCTGGAACTATCTGTTGTGGGGCCTTTATTTCTTCGCCCTGCTCATGCTGGAAAAGCTGTTCCTGCTGCCCCGGTTGGAGAAGGCCCCCCGGGCCCTTCAGCATGTCTACACCCTGTTTCTGGTGGTGGTCAGCTGGGCCATCTTCGCCATCGAGGACTTTGCTCAGCTGCGGGGCTATTTGGCGGTGATGTTCGGTGTGGGGGGCGTGCCCCTGGCCGACGGAGCCTTTGGCTATTATCTGCACAGCTATCTCCCCGTGCTGTGCGCCGCCGTCCTGGCCTCCACCCCCCTGGGCGTGTCCCTGTTTCAAAAGCTGGGGAGCCGGACCCGCCAGATCCTGTGCGCTCTGCTGGTGCTGGCCGGGCTGGTCCTCTGCACCGCCTATCTGGTGGACGGGACCTATAACCCCTTCCTCTATTTCCGCTTTTAAAGGAGGCCGCCATGAACAAAAAATTCTCTGTTTTTCTCTCCGCCCTGTTCTGCTGCTTTCTGGGGGGCATGGCCCTGGTCAGTCTGATCTTGCCCAAGCAGACCTTCTCCCCCATGGAGAACCGCTATCTGCAAAAGGCCCCCGCCCTCACCCCGGAGCGGGTGATGAACGGCAGCTTTATGACCGACGCGGAGAATTACGTCTCCGACCACATCGCCGGGCGGGACCTGTGGGTGGCCATGAAGGCCTGGAACGAGCGTCTGTCCGGCAAGCAGGAGAACAACGGGGTCTATTTCGGCAAACAGGACACCCTCATCAACCGGGTGGACCAGCCGGACATGGACCAGTTGGAGCAGAACCTGTCCTATGTGGACGATCTGACTGCCAACCTGTCCGTCCCGGTGTACTTCGGCCTCATCCCCTCCTCCGCCGCCATCTGGGCTGACCGTCTGCCCGACGGGGCCCCCACCGCCGACGAGAAGGGCATCATTGACCGGCTGTCCTATGAGACCGGCGCCCAGTCTGTGGACCTGTACGCCGCCCTGGACGCCCACAAGTCGGAGGACATCTACTACCGCACCGACCACCACTGGACCAGCCTGGGGGCCTATTACGGGGCCAACGCCCTGCTGTCCGCCATGGACTTAGCGCCCCTGGATTTGGGCGACTATGCCAAGACCACGGTGAGTGACAGCTTCTATGGCACCACGTTCTCCACCTCCGGCGTGCGGTGGGTGCGCCCGGACCAGATCGACACCTATGTCCCCGAGGACGGCGTCACCGTCACCAGCTATCCCGACGGCACCCCCCAGCCCGGCTCACTGTACGTCCCTTCCCACCTGGAGGAGAAGGACAAATACTCCTTCTTCCTGGGCGGCAACCAGCCCCTGTGCGTCATCCAGACCCAGCAGAAGGACGCCCCCAAGGTGCTCCTGGTCCGGGACTCCTATTCCGACAGCCTGGCCCCCTTCCTCACGGAGCGCTTTTCCGAAATTCACCTGTTCGACCTGCGCTATAACCTGACCAGCGTCAAGTCCTATGTGGAAGAGCACGACATCGACGCGGTGGTGGTGCTCTACTCCTTCTCCAACTTCGTCACGGGAACGAATCTGTTCGCGTTGGGACGATAATTACAAAAAACCGGAATCTTTGCGTTGCAAAGATTCCGGTTTTTTGTGCGCAGAAAATTCAAATATCTTTAAACGCCCGGCTCAGTCTCCAGATGATGACCAGATCGGTCACGCCGTCGAAGATGAGGGACGCGCCCACTAGGCCCATCAGGGCGGCAAAGGTGCCGAAGGGGTTGACCACCACCAGCACGCCCAGGGCCAGCGTCAGGACAGCCAGGAGCAGGTCCACCCACCAGCGGCTGTAGCCCTGACCCATCAGGGCCAGCGCCCCCTGAAGGTCCACGACGCCGTGGAAGATGAGCACCGCGCCGAAAATATACTGCACCAGCTGCACCACCGAGGCGGGGCTGGTCATCAGCCAGGCCCCCAGGGCGAACAGGACTACCCCGGGCAGCACGAACAGGGCGGGCACGCCCTCCCGCCGCCGGGCCAGCCAGCCCACGAAATAGATGATCCCGGTGACGGCGATGGCCGCCCCCAGCAGCATACACAAAAAGGATACCGACTGCCCCGGCCAAAAGGCCAGGAACAGCCCCAGGAGAATGGTCACCGCGGCGGCGGCGATGCTGCTGCGCCGCTGTTGATTCAGGATAGAGTTCATACTTGCCACCAGCTTTCTTGTTGTGTTCCCCTCACAGGGGCTTGACCTTGATTTGGTCTAATATCTGCCCGATGGGCCCGTGGAGCACCAGGTCGGCTTCCCTGTCCCG
Organism: uncultured Eubacteriales bacterium; assembly: GCA_900549405.1. GTDB lineage: Bacteria > Bacillota > Clostridia > Oscillospirales > Oscillospiraceae > Lawsonibacter. The sequence goes on from URNZ01000001.1 coordinate 79,303, forward strand.
GGGGGTCTCGCTCTTGTTGATGAGTACCAGACGGCTGCCCCGGTAGTAGTTGATGAGTCCCGCCGCCGGATACACCGCCAGAGAGGTGCCGCCCACGATAAGCAGGTCCGCCTTTCGGATGTCATTCACCGCCCCCTCAATGACGTCGCTGTCCAGCTGCTCCTCATACAACACCACGTCGGGCTTGACCACGCCGCCGCAGTCGCATTTGGGCACGCCGGTGCCGGAGAGCACCCACTGGGCGGAGTAGCTCTTGCCGCAGCGCGTGCAGTAATTCCGGTGGACGCTGCCGTGGAGCTCCCACACCCGTTTGGACCCGGCCAGCTGGTGCAGCCCGTCGATGTTCTGAGTCACGATGCTGCGCAGCCGCCCCGCTGCCTCCAGCTGGGCCAGCTTTCGGTGGGCCGCGTTGGGTTGGGCGGTGAGACAGAGCATCTTATCCCGGTAAAAGCGGTAAAACTCCTCCGTCTTCCCCTTGAAAAAGGTATGGCTCAAGATCTCCTCCGGCGGATAGGCATACTTCTGGTTATAAAGCCCATCCACGCTGCGGAAATCCGGGATACCCGACTCGGTGCTCACGCCTGCGCCACCGAAGAAGACGATGGCCCGGCTCTCGTCGATCCAGCGCTGCAAGGTCTGCACATCTGCTTCCATAAAACGCCCTCCCTTTGTTTTTTCTATTGTATCACAATACCTTCAAGCAATCCAGCTGCATCATTGCAGCAGCCACGTGGCCGGGATGGACAGCAGGGGGATGGTCACGGCGGACAGGGCGGTTGTGACCACGAACAGCTCGGTGGCGTAGCGGGCGTCCCCGTCATACCGCTGGGCGAACAGGATGGTGGCCGCCGCCATGGGGCAGGCAGTGCCCACAAAGATGGTGAAGGCCATGGTGAACTCCAGGTGCAGCGGCCACAGGATCAGCAGCCCCATCAGGGGATAGGCCACCAGCCGGGTCAGGGTGAGCAAATACAGCCGCTTGTTTTTCAGACTGTGGCGGATGTCCCCCTGGGCCAGGGAGATGCCCGCGATCATCATGGCCAGGGGCGTGTTCATGTTGCCGATGAGGGTGATGGGGGACAGCAGCACCTCCGGCAGGCGGACGCGGGCCACAAAACAGAGGACGCCCAGCAGGATGCCGATGACCGAGGGGTTGAATATCTTCTTCCAGCCCCCGCCCGTCTCCCCCTTCCGGTCCATGATGGACAGACCGTGGGTCCAGAACAGCACATTGAACACGGTGAGATAGGCCGTCATGTAGAAAACGCCCCGGCTGCCTAAAATTCCGTCCACCAAAGGGATGCCGATGAAGCCGCAGTTGGAGTAGATGGCCGCCATCTTCTCCACCCGGCCCCGGTCATCCCGGCCGGGGAAGAGAAATTTCGCCGCGAAAATACCCACCGCCGAGATGAGCAGCGACGCCCCCGCCACCTCCAGCAGGCCGTAAAACAGCTCCAGGTCAAAGTCCGTCTGATAGGACTGAAACAGCAGCAGCGGGGCCACCACCGTGAGCAGCAGGTCAGACAGCTTTTTGCTGGCCGTCTCGTCTATGATGCCCAGCTTATACACCGCCACCCCTACCAGCAGGATCACCAGCATCTCGCAGATGCGCTCGGCCACAATTCCAAACATTCTCTCCGTCTCTTTCCTGATCATTCAAATCTGTTTCAGTATAACCCCAACCACCGGGGGGCCGTCAAGGGGGAGCGTGTTTTTGCGGGGGCGGCAAAGCGGCGCGCCTTCAAAACAGAAAGTGCGCCGCTTCTTGATTTTATAGTCTTTACAGCTTGCCCGGCCCGCCGATGACGTTGATCGGGCGGCCCGCCAGATAGCAGCGGAGGTTCTCCACCGCAAAGTCCAGCAGGCGCTGCCGCGTCTCCTTGGGGACCCAGGCCACATGGGGGGTGATGATACAGTTGGGAGCGCGGAGGAGGGGGCTGTCCGGCGGAATGGGCTCTGTGGCCGCCACGTCCACCCCCAGGCCGCCCAGCTGGCCGGTCTCCAGGGCCCGGGCCACGTCCGCCTCATTCAGCAGCCCGCCCCGGGCGGTGTTCAGCAGCAGGGCCCCGGGCTTCATCCCCGCGATGCGCTCGGCCCGGATCATCTGCCGGCTGCCCTCCGTCAGGGGGCAGTGGAGGGAGATCACGTCCGCCCGGGCGAACAGCTCCTCCCGAGGGACGAACTCCACCGGGACGGCGCAGGGCTTTTTGTGCTGTTCGTCCGCCAATAGCTTCATGCCGAAGCCGTGGGCGATGGCGGCCACCGCCTGGCCGATGGACCCAAGACCCACAATGCCCATGGTCTTGCCCCAAAGCTCCGCCATGGGCCGGTCCCAAAGGCAGAAGTCGCCGCTTTCACCCCAGTGGCTCGCTTTCACCGCCCGGTCATAGTGGCCCACCTGGTTGCACAGCTCCAGCAGCAGGGCGAAGGTGTGCTGGGCCACCGCCGGGGTGCCATAGGCGGGGATGTTGCAGATGGTCACCCCGTGCCGGGCGGCATAGTCCAGTGTCTCCCGGTCCACCTGGTCATAGCCGGTGGAGGTGAGGTCGATGAACTTCAGCTCCGGGCAGGCCTCCAGCAGCTCCCGCTTCACCACCCGCTGGCGGAGCATGGCCCCCTGGCTGCCCTGAAGGCAGTCGATCACCGCCGCCAGGGGCGGCTCCGTTTCAAAATTGGTGACGGTCACCTCCGCCAGGGTCCGAAAGCCATCCCAGCTCAGGTCCCCCGGGTTAAAGATCCGGCCATCCACCACAGAAAATTTCATAGGCTCTCGCTCCTTTTGTTTGTTGTCTGCCCGCTCACGCCGCCGCCCCGCCCAGGGCCAGCAGCACGGGGATGGTGGCCAGGGACAGCAGGGTGGAGATGAGCACGCACTGGGCCGCCAGGCGGCTGTCTGCGTCATATTTCTCCGCCATCAGGGCGCAGTTGGCCGCCACCGGCATCCCGCCCACCAGCAGAGGGGCGGAGAAGGCCTCCCCCCGGACCCCCAGGGCCAGCATGGCCGCCGCCAGGATCAATGGCGTGACCACCAGACGGCAGAAGGACACCACATAGCAGGCCCGGCCCCGCACCAGCCTGGGCAGGGAGAAGTCGGAGATGGCAAGCCCCGTGATGACCATGCCCAAGGGAGCCAGACAGGCATTGAGCATGTCAGCCGTGTCATAGATCACCTGGGGCACGGGCACCCCCAGCAGGGCCACCGGGATCATCACCAGCAGGGCCACCACCGGCGGGGTCTTCACCGTGGCCCACAGGGAGCCGGAGGAACCCTTTCTCCCCCGCTCCATGATCCAGATCCCCAGGGGCATGTTGGTCAGGCGATAGACCAGGCCCATCATGTTGGCATACAGCAGGCCCTGGCTGCTGTAGAGGCTGCTGACCATGCCCAGCCCGGCAAAGCCGAAGTTGTTATAGGCCATGGAGAACACCACCACGTTGGCCGCGGGATAGTCCAGCTTCATCCACCGGGTGACCGCCAGAGCGGCCAGAAAGGGCAGCATGACCCATATCCCCCCCGCCAGCACCAGCTTGCCGCTGTTGATCAGGGTGTCACCGCTGAGTTCCATCCCCTCGAAGGAGGTGACCACCGAGGCCGGGAACAGGATCAGAAAGCAAAAGTCTGTCAGCTGGCGGCGGAAGTCCGCCGTCACCAGCCCCTTTTTCCCCAGCACGATGCCCAGCAGCATCAGCAGGAACAGGGGCAGCAGCTGCACGACGCCCTTGAGCACCATGGTCCTCTCTCCTTTCCGGTGAAAGAGGCGGAAGGGGTCCTCCCCTTCCGCCCCGTGTCGTTTTTTTAGGGTAGTTTTTTAGATCGCTTCGATCAGATGTCCTCCTCGCCCTCCTCGGCCAGGCGGCCCTGGGCCATGGCGGCCTTGCGCTCCTTGTATGTCTTTTTCACCGACAGGAACACAGACAGCGCCGCCAGCACCAGGAAGAACACAGCGATGGGGCTGTGGAACATGGGCATGAACGACCCGTCAGACAAAATCAGCGCCCGGCGCAGGTTCTGCTCGGCGATGGGCCCCACGATATAGCCGATGATCAGGGGCGTGACGGGGAAGTCGAACTTTTGCAGCAGCATCCCATACATGCCGAACACGCCCAGCATGGCGATGTCAAAGGCCCGGTTGTTGTTGGAGAAGGCGCCCACGCAGCACAGGACCATGATGGTGGGCATCAGAATGGCCTTGGACACGGTGAGCAGCCGCACAAAGCCCCGCATCCCCACATACTCCATCAGGATCATGAAGACGTTGGCGATGATCATGGCGGCGAACACGGTGTACACCAGGCCCGCGTTGTTCACAAACAGCAGGGGGCCGGGCTGGATGCCCTGAAGGGTCAGCGCGCCCAGCATCAGGGCGGTGGCCACGTCGCCGGGGATGCCCAGGGCCAGCAGGGGGATCATGGCCCCGCCCACGGTGCCGTTGTTGGCCGACTCGCTGGCCACGATGCCGTCCATAATGCCGGTGCCGAACTTTTCGGGGTATTTAGACGTATCCTTGGCCACGGAATAGGCGATGAGGTTCGAGGTACTGGCCCCCACGCCGGGCAGGATGCCCACGCCGATGCCGATGATGGCGGAGCGGATGCAGTTGGGCAGCTGGGTGATGAACTCCTTCATGCTGAAGCCAAAGCCCTTGATCTTATAGGAGGAGACCTCCACTTTGGTGGTGTCCCGGCTCTTCTTGGCGTTTTTCATCACCTCGCCCAGGGCGAAGGAGCCGGTGAGCACGGAGATGAGGGCAAAGCCGCCCTGCAGTTCCGTAACCCCAAAGGTGAAGCGGGGGGTAAAGTCCACGGGGGCGATGCCCACCATGGCGATGACAAAGCCGAAGCAGCCGCTGATGAGGCCCTTCACCATGTTCTTGCCAGACAGGCTGGCCACCATGGTCAGGGCGAAGACGGCGATGGTGAAATACTCCCAGGTGCCAAACTTCAGGGCAAACTTGGCCATGGTGGGGGCGATGAGGATCAGGCAGAACATGCTCAGCAGTCCGCCGATGAAGGAGAAGACGATGCCCGTGCCCAGGGCCTTGCCCGCCTCCCCCCGCATGGCCATGGGGTGGCCGTCGAAGGTAGTGCCGAAGGAGGCCGCCGTGCCGGGGATGTTCAGCAAAATGGCGCTGATCAGGCCGCCGGACACGCCGCCCATCATCAGGCCCATGATCAGGGCGATGCTGATGTTGGGCTCCAGAGTATAGGTGACGGGGATGAACAGGGCGATGGCCACCGAGCCGCTCAGGCCGGGGACCGCGCCGAAGATAATGCCCACGAAGGTGCCCAGGGCGATGTAAAACAGGCCCTGCAGGGTCATAACAGAGGCAAAGCCCGCTGCGATCATACCAAAATTAAGCATCTGTGCGACCCTCCTCCTTTAACCCAGGATGCCCTTGGGCAGCATCAGGAAGAAATAGTTACGGAACAGGAAATAGACCGCGCAGGGGATGAGGACAGAGGACAGGATGGCCACCAGATAGTTCCGCTTTCCCATGGTGGTATACAGCAGAATTTGCAGGAACATATAGACGATGGAGGGCAGCAAAAAGCCCAGGCTGCCGATGCTGAACACATAGACCAGCATCAGCACGCCGCTGACCCAGTCCAGGTTGTCGTAAAAGAACTGCTTAAAGGTCTTCTTGCCCTCGTAGGGCTCCAGCTGGCCGTGGTCCTTCAGAAACTTAAAGTCCCGGATGGCGGTGTTCAGATTCAGCAGGCCCAGCAGGAAGATCACCACAGAAATCAGCCGGGGCATGAACTCCGGCCCCAGGGTGGTGACGGTGGAGGTCTCCACGAAGAAGGACGCTATAAACAGGAACGCCGCCAGCAGCAGCACCACAATGGCCGCGCCCACGTTTTTATAGTTGTTCAGGCTGTATTTTCGCAAAAGAGATCATCTCCTTTATCCACACGGAAATGGGCGGCCCGGCGAAACCGCTGGGGCCGCCCATTTCGTCGGCTTGATTTGAACAGATCAGAACGTGTCGCTCTGGATGGTGTCCGCCATGCCGTTCAGGAAGTCGTAATACTCGGTCTCATACTCGGCCACCTTGGTGGGGTCCATGTACAGGGGGGTGAACTGAAGGTTCTCGCAGTCCTTCTGATACTCCTCGTCGTTGACCATCTGCTCGATGGCGGAGGCCAGGGAGTCGATGATGTCCTGGGGGGTGTCCTTCTTGACCCACACGGTGTAGTGGACGGCAAAGCCCACGTCGCCGATGTCCACGCCCTGCTCGTTCAGGGTGGGGATGTCGGGGGCAAAGTCAGAGCGCTCAGAGGCCAGAGAGCCGATGACCTTGGCGTCGCCGGAGGCGATGTAGTCCTTCATGATGCCCACGGTGGAGGAGACCACGTCCACCTCGCCGGAGAGCATGGCCACCACCTTGTCAGAGCCGCTGCCGATGTCCACCTTCTTGAAGGTAGTGCCGCTGGCCTGCTCAAAGGCCACGGCGTGATAGTGAGAGGGAGAACCCAGGGTCACGGCGAAGGACACCTCGCCGGGGTGCTCCTTCATGTAGTCCACCAGCTCCTGGGCGTTGCTGTAGGGGGCGTCCTTGCTGACCACCAGGATCTGGGTGTCGTTCTTGGCATAGCAGGCCACGGGGACGATGTCGTCCCAGGCATACTCCAGCTTGCCGCCCAGCACGGCGTTGGCATAGGAGAAGTAGTTGATGACCTGCTGGCCGTCGGCATCGCCGTCCATGATCTGCTTCATGGCCAGGTTTCCGCCGCCGCCATCCACGTTCACGGGGACCACGGTGGTGCCCAGATACTTCTCCAGGTCCTTGGCGAACAGGCGTCCGCTGGAGTCCACGTCGCCGCCGGGCTTGGCGGGCAGCACGATCTGCACGGGGCCGTTGGGGTAATTGCTCTGGCTGCCGCCGGAGCTGGCAGAGCCGGAGCTGGCCGCTCCGCCGCCTCCGCCGCCGCTGCATCCCGCCATCAGGAGCATCAGGGTGGCCATCGCTGCCGCAATCATCTTTTTCATCTTCGTTTCTCCTTTTCGTTTCATTTTTGTTTTTATTTCAGGGGGTCATCCCCCTTGTACCTGCATTCAGTCCGCTTTCTGCTCCTGCTGGGCCTGCCAATCTCTCACCGCGCCCACCAGCTGTTTCAGTCCGTTCATCAGGATCTGCTGGTCAGAGCCCAGGGACAGGAAATAGGTCCCGTCCTTTTTGGCCTGGGCCATGGTCTTCGGGGTGTGATACATCTCCCAGCCGATCTTTCGCACGGCCAGGGCCTTCTCCCGCACCGTTTTGATGGCGTTCACCACCCGGGGGTCGTCATACTTGCCCGGGCAGCCATAGGAGGCGGTCAGGTCCGAGGGGCCGATGGGCACCCAGTCGGTCTGGGGGATGGCCAGGATGCGGTCAATGTCCTCCACGCCCTCCTTGGTCTCGATCTGGGGCACCACAAAGCTGTTCTCGTTGGACCGGCGGGCAAACTCCTCCGGGGTCATGCCGTTGCCATAGCTGGCGGCCCGGGTGATGGGGCAGAAACCCCGCTTGCCCTCGGGGGCGAACTTCACCGCCTGGACCAGCTCCATGGCCTCCTCATAGGAACCCACAGAGGGGATCTGGATGCCGTCGGAGCCCATGTCCATCACCTGGGCGATGCGGGCCTCCTCCACGTTGGGCAGGCGCACCATGCACAGCTTGCCCGCCGCGTGGACGGCCCGGATGATGTTCTGCATGTTCTGGGCGTCAAAGGCATAGTGCTCGTTGTCGATGACGACCAGCTCCACCCCCTGAATGGCCAGCATCTCCGCCAGACTGGGGTCGGGGAAGCGGAGCATGATGGATGTGACGACCTGACCGGCCTTCAGCTTTTCTTTCAGTTTCTTTCCGTCTAACATGCCGTTGCCTCCTTCAGTGATAGGCCGCTTCCAGCAGCGCCTTGCAGCCGGCGGCGATGATCTGCTGGTCGGAACCGATGCTCACGTGGCGCACGCCCCGCTCCAGCAGGGCCCGCACCGCCTGGGGGGTATAGGCCATCTCGCCCACGTTCTTCCCCGCAGCTCTGGCCCGGTCAATGATGTCCCGCACCACCCGCTGGACCTCCGGGTCGTCGTTGTGGCCGGGCTTGCCATAGGAGGCCGCCAGGTCAGAGGGACCGTAGTCAATGCAGTCGATCTCCGGGATGGAGAGGATGCGGTCCAGGTCGGTCACGCCCTCCTTGGTCTCGATCTGCACCATGACGATGGAGTGCTCGTTGGCAAACTCCGCATACTCCTGGGCGGACTTGCCAAAGCCATATTCCGCCGCCCGGGTGATGGGGCAGAAGCCCCGCTCCCCCACGGGGGCATATTTCACCGCGTTCACCAGCTGCATGGCCTCCTCATAGGAGTCCACCGAGGGGACCAGGATGCCGTCCACGCCATAGTCCATGATCTGGGCGATGCGGGTGGGCTCGGCATTGGGCACCCGAACGGCGCAGGCCATGCCGCGCACGTCCGCCGCCCGCACCAGGTCGATCATAGTCTCCTCGTCAAAGGGATAGTGCTCGTTGTCGATGATGACCAGGTCCACCCCCGCCAGGGCCATGATCTCCATGGCCGCCGGACTGGGGAAACGCAGCATGGCGGAGATGACCACATCGTTGTTCCGCAGCCGCTGCCGGATATTTGTACGTCCGATCACAGGTTCTTCACTCCTTTGATTTTCATGGGGCGCGCCGCCGTCACATGCGCGCTTTCACGCCCTGGATCAGCTCTTTGAACCCGCCGCTGAGCAGCTGGAGGGGGGAGCCGATCTGGAACATGCGCACCCCGGACCGGATAGCCTTTTTAGCCTGCTCCGGGTTTTTATAGAGGTCGCACAGGCACTTGCCCGAGGCGATGATCTTCCGCTGGCCCTCCTCAATGGCCGCCTTGACCACCGGGTGGTCCGGCTGGCCGGGCAGACCGTAGGACGCGGACACGTCCGAGGGGCCGATGGCCACGACGTCGATCTCCGGGATGGACAGGATCTCGTCCAGGTTCTCCAGACCCCGCTTCGTCTCCACCATGATGGAGACCACGCTGTCCCGGTTGGCCCTGACTGGATAGTCCGCCGGGGAGGCGGTAAAGCCATAGTCCGCTGCCCGGGTGATGGGACAGAAGCCCCGGGTGCCCACGGGGGCGTATTTCACTGCGTTTACGATGGCCAGGGCCTGCTCCTTGGTCTCCACGTGGGGGATCTTGATGCCCTGAAGCTGGCAGTCCATCATCTGGGCCACCCGGGCCGCCTCCTCATTGGGGACGCGGATGACCACGCCGGAACCGTAGATCTGGGCCGCCCGGGCCAGGGCCTCCACCCGCTGGGGGTTGAAGGGATAGTGCTCGTTGTCGATGCACAGCATGTCGATGCCATACTGGGCGGCGATCTCCGCCGCAGCCATGTCCGACTGGCGCAGCATCATGCACAGGAGCAGTCCGCCCCGGTCCAGCTTCTCTCTGATGGGATTTTTCATGCTCACGCCTGCTCCCCCTCTCCGCCGAAGCACTCCCGCTCCAGGGCCCGGATATCCCGCATCATGGCGTCTAAGCGCCAGCGGATCATCTGCACGTCAGAGCCCACCGTCATCACCGTGGCGCCCCGCGCATGCATCCGCTCCGCCGCCTCTGGGGTATAGGCCTGGGCCACCAGGGCCTTGCCCGACACGGCGACCTTCCGCTGGCCCTCCTCAATGGCCGCCTTCACCACCGGGTGGTCCGGCTGGCCGGGCAGGCCATAGGAGGCGGACACGTCCGAGGGGCCGATGGAGATGCCGTCTACCTCTGGGATGGCCAGGATGTCGTCCAGGGCCTCCAGGCCCTTTTTCGTCTCGGTCATCAGAATGATGCAGGTCTGTTCGTTGGCCAGGCGGGTATATTCGTCGCCGCTCATGGCCATGCCATAGCTGGCCGCCCGGGTGATGGGACAGAAGCCCCGGTGGCCCACAGGGGCGTATTTCACTGCGTTCACCACGGCCAGGGCCTCTTCCCGGCTCTCGATGTGGGGGACCACCACGCCGATGGCACCCATGTCCATGATCTGGGCGATGCGGGCGGGCTCGGTGTTGGGCACCCGGACCATGCACTCGGCCCCATAGGTCTCCGCCGCCCGTATGATGGTCTCCATCCGCTGGGGGTTGAAAGGATAGTGCTCGTTGTCGATGACGATCAGGTCCACCCCGGCCAGAGCCATGATCTCCGCCGACGTGGGGTCGGAGCTTCGGAGAAAGGCCCGGATGACGATCTCGCCGTTTTTCAGCTTTTGCTTCACCTTTCTGGTCTGAAGCATATTGTTTCCTCCTTCTGGTGGGGGTTCAGGGCTCCTCGGTCAGCCCCAGCTCCACATACATCTTGTCAAAGCCATAGCGGGCGAACAGATAGGAGCCGTTCTGGCGCACGTGCTTCAGAGTCTCCTCCTCGCTTCTCTCCCGCTCCAGCACCTTTTGCAGGACCTCCTCCGCGTCCGCCTTGGGCACGATGACCACGGCGTCGTTGTCGGCCACCACCAGGTCGCCCGGCTCCACATACACGTTGCCGATGACGATGGGGTGGTTGATGGTGCCGGGGGTGCGCTTGGTGCTGCGCTTTACGCTGATGCCCCGGGACCAGACGGGAAAGCCGATGCGCTGCATCATCATGGTGTCCCGCACGCAGCCGTCGATGACCAGGCCGGAGGCCCCCTGCACCTGGGCGGCGTTGCTCATGATGCCGCCCCACATGCCGCCGGCCTCCTGGAACCCGTCGCAGGTGACGATGACAAAGTCCAGGGGGGAGAGCATGGTCAGCGCCTTCTGCAAGATCAGGTTGTCCCCGGGCCGGGCCTGCACCGTGAAGGCGCGGCCCACTGCGTGGGTGCCGGGCCACACAGGGCGGAAGTCGTGGGTCAGGGCCCCGTTCTTCTTCAGACACTCGTTGACCGAGGCGCTCTCGTGGACGTCCTGAAAGGCGTGGATGATCTCGTCGCTGACGGAGTCATAATGCTTGATGATGTCGTACATAATGAAAAAGACCTCTCTTTCACTATCGTGTGTTTTATTGTATCTGTGATTGGATACAATTTTTTATGCAACAAGGTTACTCCCATTCCACCCTCTTTGTCAACGGATGCGCCCTTGGTTTTTCCGCTTTTATGCAAGATGCACCATTTCTTTTGCACACTTTTCCGCTAAAGTCTGAAAAACAAAGCAAAACGGGGGCGTGTCCGTCACCTGGGGCACGTCCCCGCTGTTGATCTTTGCAAGATTTTCCCGCCGGTTCTCCCGGTTTTTCTCTGTTTTCCCGGGAAAATCAGACGATATCCGTCCTTTCGTCATATCTGACAAGGAATATCGTCAGTTTTTTGACCGGTTTTCCCTTGCATATTTGTATTTCAGTACGTATACTTAATTGTATTCAATATGTTATTTCTCCCGGTTCTTTCGGCTCAGGCTGGAGATATAGGACATGGCCATGGCGAACTGGGGGGCATACTCCGGGCTGGACAGGACCTTTTGAAAGTTCTGCTCGCTGCGGTTCAGATGCTCGCTCATGCTCTCCACACAGGCCTCCCGGTCCCCCTTCATCAGCGCCTGCTGGATCTTCTCGTGTTCTTTCTCCGCGTCGCCCATGCGCTCGGGCAGCACAAAGTTCAGCCACCGGGCCCGGGAAATTTGCAAGCGCATCCGGTTGGATATCTCGATCAGGCGCTTGTTCCCCGCCGCCTCCATAATGGCGTTGTGGAACAGGTCGTCGTAGTAATAGTTCTGCACCGGGTCCTTGTTGCTCTGCATCTTGGTATAGATGTCCCCGATCTCGTCCTTCTGCTGCCGGGTCAGTCCCCCGTGGTCCATGATGATGTTGATGGCGGCCACCTCGATGGCCTTGCGCACCTGGCATATCTCGATCACGTCCTCCAGCGTCATGGGGGCCACCTTGGTCCCCGTGGGGGTGGTCTCCAGCAGGCCGTTGGCCGTGAGCAGCAGCATTGCCTCCCGGATGGGGGAGCGGCTCATGTCCAGCTCCTGCTCCAGGGCGTGGTCCGACACGGGCATCCCGGGCGCCAGCTCGAAATTGATGATCTTGTCCTTGATATAGTCATAGGCCTGCTGCACCTGCGGCCCCTTTTTTCTCGCCATGGTGTCTCCTCCCCCTCCGCGCTTCCCGGCGCGTGGTCTCCATATTTATATTTAATATAGTATACAGAACAAAACCGTTTGTCAATGTATCCCTTTATCCAGTTGTTTCCGGCGGTCCTCCGCCGAACGATCGATCCACTTTCCCACATTCTGAAGAGAGGATGACTTGCTTTATGAAAAAAATCGTGTCCTTTTTTGCCGATCACTCCGAGACCTTCGATCAACTGAACCGGCAGGCCGCCGACCACGCCCGCGCCCTGGGCTATGACTATCGCTGGGAGCCCCAGTCCCCCTTCCAGGCGGACCAGGTCATCGCCGCCCTAAAGGAGGCCGACGTGGGCATCATCGACGTGGAGCCATACGGCGAGGAGATCTTCAAGGAGATCCAGGGCCACACCAAGCTGCTGGTGCGCTTTGGCGTGGGCTTTGACAAGGTGGACCTGGCCGCCGCCAGCCGCCACGGCATCGCCATCGCCCGCACCACCGCCGCCAACGCCAGCGGCGTGGCCGAGATGGCCCTGTCCCTGATCCTGGCCGCCCGCCGGGGCCTGCGGCACAACCGCATCCACTGCATCGACACCGGCAAGTGGGACCGCTATGTCTATCACGAGACCGCCGGGGCCACCGTGGGCATCTTAGGGCTGGGGGCCATTGGCCGCATCCTGGCCCGCCTGTGTCTCGGCCTGGGCTGCCGCGTGATGGCCTATGACCCCTACGCCAGCCAGGACGCCGCCCAGGCGCTGGGGGTGGAGCTGGTGGACCTGGATAAGCTGTTCACCACCGCCGACGCCATCAGCGTCCATGTCCCCTATTCCAAGGAGACCCACCACATCGTGGACGCCCACCGCATCGCCCAGATGAAGCCCTCCGCCGTGCTGGTGAACACCGCCCGGGGCAATCTGGTGGACGAGGACGCCCTGTACGACGCCCTGAAGGCAAACCGCATCTGCGGCGCGGGGCTGGACGTGTTCGCCCAGGAGCCCCTGCCCAACACCTCTAAGCTGCTGGAGTTGGACAACCTGGTCCTCAGCCCCCACTTCTCCAGCCAGACGGTAGAGTCCCTGTGGAACACCTATAAAATGGCCATCGACATCGCCGATGACTTCTTCCAGGGCCGGGACTGCCCCCACATCCTGAACCCGGAGTATAAAGACGCACTGTGATGCGTCTCCCCCAAGCCGTTTCAGCCTTTAGAGGTGATCTGCATGAAATTTGAAAAGCATTCCCTGTGCCATATCCCCTTCTGCTATGCCGTGGGGGCCATGCCCGTGGGCGGGCGGCAGACCTATTTCTTCGCCACCGATGACACCGGCCCCTGCTATGCCGTGGACGCCCAGACGCTGGCGCGAGAGACCGTTTGGGACGGCCCCGGCGGCACCATGTCCATCGTGCCCCTGCCCAACGAACCGGACGCCTTTCTGGCCTCTCAGAACTTTATGCCCGGCTTTGCCGCCGCCCACGCCCGCATCGTCAAGGTGAAGCGGACTCCCTCCGGATGGACGGTAACTCCCTGGCTGAAGCTGCCCTATGTCCACCGCTTCGACCTGCTCCAGCGGGACGGGCGCTGGTACTTCTTGGCCTGCATCCTCTCCTCCACCCAGGAGGAGCACGCCCGCCGGGACTGCCCCGGCTATCTGGCCGCCGCCCCCATGTCAGCCGACTTTGCGCCCCTCGCTCACCTGGAGGTGATCGCCCGGGGGATGGCCCGGAACCACGGCTATTGCCGGGTGGCCCGGGAGGGATATGACCAGGCCTATACCGCCTGCGACCAGGGGGTCTTCCGCGTCACGCCCCCCGCCGCCCCCGGAGAGAACTGGACGGTGGAGCAGCTGCTGAAGCAAGCCGCCTCCGACGTGGCGGTGTGCGACGTCGACGGAGACGGGCAGGAGGAACTGGCCGTCATCCATCCCTTCCACGGAGACGTGTTCGCCGTGTACCACCGGAAGGGCCATGGCTATACCCCCTGCTACTGCTACCCCAAGCCCGCCCCCTTCCTCCACGCCATCTGGGGCGGGACCCTGCGGGGAAAGCCCGTCTTCCTGGCCGGGTGCCGGGCGGGCGACAAGGACTTCTTCCTGGTGGAGCACACCCCGTCCGGCCTCCGCGCCCGGCTCATCGAGACCGGAGCCGGTCCCAGCAACGTGACCGTCCTCCCCGGCCCGGACCACGACACCATCCTCATCGCCAACCGAGAAAGCCACGAGGCCGCGGTGTTTACCGTCACCGAGGGATGATTTGAAGGAATAGATGGCACCCCCGGCCCAGCGCCGTTTTCCGCAGGCGGTGGACCGGGGGTGTTGTGCGGTTGATAGATTCTTCATGAAAAACCTTAGTCTTACAGTCTACATCATCAGCCATCTTTTTTGTCGCAGGTCTTCCAGCGTTATCACAAGACCGTAGCTTGCTAAAAATGCATTCATATCGTTTACAAAACGCCGCTGATTTTCATCTGATAAGTTATCAAATTCTCTTTTTACCTCCTGCATATTTTTTAATAGTTTCAATCTAAATATTCCATATTCTTGTTGCAAATTCATATACGTACCTCCATGGTTTATTTTCCTTATTTTATCATATTTGTATAGTTAAGTCAATCTCTTGCCATAACGTGCCCATACATATTCCGGCAGATCCTGCAAATACTGTTTTCAGAAACAAACAGGCGTTTTTACACGCCGCAAAGGAGACATTGTTATGAAAGCAACCGGCATTGTCCGGCGCATCGACGACCTGGGCCGGGTGGTCATACCCAAGGAGATCCGGCGGACCATGCGCATCCGGGAGGGCGACCCGCTGGAGATATACACCGACAAGGACGGCGGAGTGATCTTTCGGAAATACTCCCTCATGGGGGCGCTGGCGGATTTTGCCGGGCAGCTGTGCGAGACCCTCAACCGCACCTGCGGACGGGTGACGGTGATCTGTGACCGGGACAGCTGCATCGCCGTGGCCGGGGTGCCCCGGCGGGAGCTGATGGACCGCCCGGTGTCTCAGGAACTGGAACAGCTGATGTCTGGCCGCCAGGTGTATCAGCACAAGCCCGGTGAGCCCGCCCTGCCCCTGTGCGCCGGTCAGGACCGCCCCGCCCTGTCCACCGCCGCCCCCATCCTCTCCGGCGGCGACGTGCTGGGCTGCGTCACCTTCGTGGCCCAGGACCAGGACCTGGACGGCACCGAGGTGGAATACAAACTGGCCCAGTCCATCGCCGCCTTTTTGGGACGGCATATGGAGAATTAAAACAGACCCGCATCTGTCATTCAGCAGATGCGGGTCTTATCTTGCGTACTAACTTGCGTACTTTCTTCCTCCGTGATTAGTTCAGATTTTTACATATCTTTGATTTCTGCTGTTTGGCTTATCCGGTATGGTCATCTGCACCAAGTTCATCTGGAGCGCTGGGTGAAGACAATTCCTGCGGAAGCCTTCTCTTGACTTCATCCCCAGCTTTTCCATCAAGGCGGCGCTAGTGTATGGAACATCATATTCCATCGCGTCCAGCAGCCTTCGGACAGCATTGGGAAGAGCTTCATTTCTCTCGCTGATTTGAACAGAGATATCCTCCAGTATCCTGTCGATTTGAGACAGCATAAATTCGATAAAGATCGTAGATTCCCCGGCGACATGGCACCGGGAAATGGCCGCATAGTATTCATCCTGAAACTGCTCGATCTGGCTTTCGATGGGGATATATTCAAACACCGGCTTCCATTTGGACAAAATGGCCGTATGCCACAGTCTTGCCATTCTGCCGTTCCCATCAGAAAAGGGGTGGATAAAGACAAACTCATAATGAAAGACGCTGCTTAAGATCAACGGGTGAACGTCAGCCCGCGCTTCTTTCATCCACGCAAACAGCTCGTGCATAAGCTGCGGGACCAATCGCGCAGGCGGCGCCATGAAGATGCACTGGTCCCCGTTGAAAACGCCCTCCTCCCCGGAGCGAAATTCACCGGACTCCTCCACAAGATACTTTGTCATCATCCCGTGGAACCGTTTCAAATAGCGCATATCATAGGGGTCGATCTCAGAAAGCCGTTCATAGGCAGCATAGGTGTTTTTTACCTCTTGAATCTCTTTCTGCTCGCCCAAAACAACTTTGCCGTTGATCACATCCCGGACCTGTCCCAGGGTCAGGGAGTTTGCTTCGATCTTCAACGAGGAATGGATCGATTTGATCTTGTTGTTTCTCCGCAGATGCGGCTTCGCTTCCAAGCTGCTGGTGGCTGTGATCCGGCCAATTTTTTCGGAAATCGACGATACATATGACAGTATCTGGTTTGTGATCGTAAATGGCGGCTTGTATTTTTCCATCGGACCTCCTCCGTTATCTTGCGTACTATCTTGCGTACTATCTTCCTCCATTATACGGTTTTTCCGGGAAAAATCAATCTGGATCAGAAGATCAAACAGACCCATATCCGGGTCTTATCTTGAAAAAACGGCGAAATATGGTATATTGGAACCAAGACAATGAAAGGAGCTGCTTTATGAAGTGCGTGAAATGTGGGCATGAGATGGAAGGCGGATATTCTTTCCGTCTGGCCCTTGCGGGAACCGTTAAAATCGAAAAAATGGAGATCAAAAAGAACTCCATGCAGCCAGAGGTCTGCGTCTGCCCGAACTGCGGGAAGGTGGAGATATACGTTGATCCGCAATCAAGGGGACGGTTCTTATGATCAGAGAACCGTCCCCTTGATTATTTCACCCCAAATTTTCCTCAAAGAACCGCATCGTGTTCCCATAGAACAGCTGGTCGCACAGCGCAGTTCCATAGCGCTCCGCCAGCTCGCCGTACAATCCGGCGGCTTTGGTGGGGAAGCTTAGGAACTGGGGCAGATCGGCGCCGTCGAAGTCGCTGCCCAGGGCCAGGCAGTTTTCCGCCCCCAGGGCCAGGAAGTGGTCGATGTGCCGCATCAGGTCGCCAAGCTCTGGCTGGCCGTCCTCCCGGAGAAAGCGGGTGTAGTAGTTCAGGCCGATCAAGCACCGGCGGCTGACCATCTGGCGGATCTGGTCGTCGGTGAGGTTCCGGGGGTGGGGGCACACGCCGCGGGCGTTGGAGTGGCTGGCCACGAAGGGGCGGTGTACCAGGTCCAGCAGCTGATAAAAGCCCGGGTCGTTGAGATGGGACACGTCGATGAGGATGCCCGCCTCCTCCAGCCGGGGGACAGCCGCTCGGCCCAGGGGGGACAGGCCGTGGTCGGTGGCGTGGCCGGAGCCCAGGGGGTTCTCCCCGTTCCAGGTGAGGGTGAGCATCCCCACCCCGTCCCGGGCCAGCCGGTCAATTTCGGCCAAATTTCCGCCCAGGGCCGCGCCGTTTTCCACGGTGAGAATGGCCGCCGTTTTGCCCTCGGCCCAGGCCCGGCGGATATCCTCCGCTGTGCGGCATTGGGCGGCGTCAGCCCGGACTGAGAGCTGGCGGACGAAGCTGGCCTGAAAGCGGCGGTAATAGGCGTTCCCCTCCGCCGGGGTCAGCCCGTCGGGCACGAAGACGGCAAAGCACTGGCACCAGTTTACCCCCTTCGGCAGGCGGGACAGGGCCAGCACGGACCGGGGATCGTCTAACGTATGGCTGTTCTCCCCGCCGTGGGTTGCGGTGAGGGTGTCACAGTGTAGGTCGATGAGGGCGGTGGGATGGGTCATAGAGCGCTCCTTTCGCAATTCGTGGGCCGCTGGGGACAGCGGCCCCTACTGGGTTAAGACGGCTTCTTCATGGTCAGACTAATGCGCTTTTTCCCCTCGTCCACCGACAGGACCCACACGGTGACCACGTCGCCCACGGCCAGACGGTCAGAGGGGTGCTTCACCCGCCAGGGCAGCTGGGTCACGTGGACCAGGCCGTCCTGGTGGACGCCGATGTCCACAAACACGCCGAAGTCCACCACGTTGCGCACCGTGCCTTGAAGCTCCATGCCCGGTTTCAGGTCCTTGGCCTCCATCACGTCGGTGCGGAGGATGGGGGGCGGCAGCTCGTCCCGGGGGTCCCGTCCGGGCTTGGACAGCTCCCGGATCATGTCGTTCAAAGTGGGCAGACCCACGCCGCACTGCTCCGCCAGAGCGGCAAGGCCGATCTCCTCCGCCCGCTCCCGCAGCTGGGACAGGTCGCCCTCCCCCTTGCAGGCGCACAGCTGGAGGAGCTTTTTCGCCGCGGGGTAGCTCTCCGGGTGGACGCCGGTTCGGTCCAGGGGTTCGGCGCTCTCGGGCACCCGGATGAAACCGGCGCACTGCTCAAAGGCCTTTGGCCCCAGCTTGGGCACCTTCAGCAGCTGGCGGCGGGAGGTGAAAGCCCCGTTCTCCTCCCGATAGGCCACCAGGTTCTTGGCGGTGGTGTTGGTCAGCCCGGACACCCGCACCAGCAGGGAGGGAGACGCGGTGTTGGCGTCCACCCCCACGGCGTTGACGCAGTCCTCCACCACCCCGTCCAGGGCCTGGCTCAGGCGGGCCTGGGGCATGTCGTGCTGATACTGGCCCACGCCGATGGCCTTGGGGTCGATCTTCACCAGCTCGGCCAGGGGGTCCTGGAGCCGCCGGGCGATGGACACCGCCGAGCGCAGATTCACGTCGAACTGGGGGAACTCCTCCGCCGCCAGGGGGGAGGCGGAGTACACCGAGGCCCCCGCCTCGCTGACGATCATATAGGACAGGTCGCCCCCCACCCGGCGGATCAGCTCCACCGTCATCTGCTCCGTCTCCCGGCTGGCGGTGCCGTTGCCGATGGCGATGCAGGTGACGCCGTGGCGGCGGATGAGGGCGGAGAGCTTTGTGATGCACTCCTCCTTCTGCCGCTGGCCGTGGGTGGGATAGACCACCGTTGTATCCAGGACCTTGCCCGTGGGGTCCACCACCGCCACCTTGCAGCCCATGCGATAGCCCGGGTCCAGGCCCATGGTCACCTTGCCCTTCACCGGGGGCTGCATGAGCAGGGGCTTTAAATTCAGGGCGAACATGTGGATGGCCCCCTCGTCGGCCTGCTGGGTGAGGGCGTTTCTGATCTCCCGCTCCAACGAGGGCTGGATGAGCCGGTCATAGGCGTCGTCCGCCGCCGTGCGCACAAAGTCCATGCAGGCCGCCCCGGGCACCACGGCCCGCCGGACGGTGACGTGGGCCGTCTCCGGGTCCAGCTCCAGAGACACTTTCAGGACCTTCTCCCGCTCTCCCCGGTCCATGGCCAGGATCTGGTGGCCGTGGAGACGGCTGACGGGACAGCGGAAGTCATAATACAGGCGATAGACCGTGTCCTCCGGCTCCGCCTGGGCGGCCTTGGACACCAGCACCCCCCGGCGCTGGGCCAGCTCCCGCAGCTGCTTGCGCAGGTCGGCCTGGTCAGATATCTCCTCGGCCAGGATGTCGCTGGCCCCCTGAAGGGCATCCTGCATCGTCTCCACCCCCTTGTCCGGGGCGATGAAGGCGGCGGCTTCCTGCTCCGCGTTCAGCTGGGCGCTCCCTTTGGCGGACAGGCGGCGGGTGAGGGGCTCCAGGCCCTTCTCCCGGGCGACGGTGGCCCGGGTGCGCCGCTTCTGCTTATAGGGGCGGTACAGGTCCTCCACCTCCGCCAGGGTGGCTGCGGCGGCGATGGCGGCAGCCAATTCCTCTGTCAGCTTGCCCTGGGTCTGAATGGCGGCGGCCACCTCCCCCCGGCGCTGGTCCAGGTTCCGCAGATACTGCAGCCGGTCCGCCAGCTGGCGCAGCAGCTGGTCGTCCATGGACCCGTGCAGCTCCTTGCGGTAGCGGGCGATAAAGGGAATGGTGGCCCCCTCGTCGATGAGGCGGACCACATTCTCCACATAAACTTCTTTCTGCCCCAGTTCCTGGGCCAGGGCTTTGATGATGGCTTCCATGTTACCGTTCTCCTTCGGTCAGAATCTCTATCAGTTTAGCTCCCCGGCGGGAAAAAGTCCAGGGAATCAGGCGGTATTTTGGAAAAAACGCCCCCGTTCCCCTGGACAACCGGGCCAGTTTTGTCTATACTAGTGTTGAACGGGCCGGACCCCGGCCTGTATTTTTATTTTTAGGAGTGCCTGTTTTTTGAACCTTTCTATTTTGACACTGGAGCGTGTGGCCTGACCGGGAGGTCGGCAAATCTCACACGCCAGCCTCCCGAGTGGTTTTCTCACATTCAGGAGGTCATTTTCTATGAACCGCGAACACAAGCGCCAGCAATTTGACAAACATTATTTCAAGACCCACCCCTGCACCGACAGCTTCACCTGCAAGGTCTGCGGCCGCCTGGTCACCCCGGATGGGGCGGGCAGCGGCCACCGGAACCACTGCCCCAACTGCCTGTTCAGCCTGCATCTGGACGAGGAGCCGGGGGACCGGTCCTCTGACTGTGGCGGCAGGATGGAGCCCGTGGCCGTCTGGGTGCGCAAAGGGGGCGAGTGGGCCATTGTCCACCGCTGCACCCGCTGCGGCGTCCTCCGCTCCAACCGCACGGCGGCGGACGACAACCCCATAAAGCTGATGAGCATCGCCCTGAAGCCCCTGGCCAGCCCGCCCTTCCCCCTAGAGCGCATCCGGGAGCTGGCCGCCCTGATGGGCGGGGACGGGGCGCTGGAATAACCTTTCCCAAGACGCAAGGAGAACACGCCATGAAATATAACAAGGAGGCCACCAGCGCCAAGCAGGGGGCCAAGATATTGGAGACGGCCGGACGGCTGTTTCTGGAATACGGCTACCATGAGACCAGCATCCGTCAGATCGCCCGGGAGCTGGACATCAGCCCGGGGCTGATCGGCTATTACTTCCCCACCAAGCGGGATCTGGCCGTGGCCCTGCTGTCCCGGCAGCTGATGCGTTTTGCACAGCTGGACAGCCAATATGTCCCGGCGGACGATCCGGTGCTCCGCTCGGCGGTGCTGATCAAGCTGGAGATCACCGTGCTCAACTCGCCGGTATTCAAAAAGTTTTATCTTGGGGCCCTGAAAGAGGACGTGATCCTCACTGTGATCCGGGCCTCTGGCCAGGACATCTATCGGGCCATTGCAGAGAAGTATCACCTGGACTATCCCGACAGCCGCTTTGCCATGAACGACCTGCTCGCCTCCAGTATCGAGCGTACCCTTGTGTTGTATGCTGACGACATCCAGTTGGAACGCAGCATCGCCGACGAGGTGTTCCTCATCAACATGCGCCTGATCTATGGCTCCGAGGACTTTCTGCTGGAAAAGTGTCGGGAGAGCGAGTTGATCACCGCCCGCATTCTTTGTGACCACCCCGAGATATTAAAAGACTGGCTGTAAGTAAAAAAGTTTCCCGTGGGACTGATTTTTCAGTCCCACGGGAATTTTCTTGCCTATTTTGTGTTTAGATGAGGCATGCGGCCACGGTACACACCAGCACCAGAGGGATATTCACGCACAGGAAGGCAGGGATACAGGTATCCCGGATGTGGTCGTGCTGACCGTCGGCATTGAAGACGGAGGTACAGACCAAGGTGTTCTCGGAAGCGGGGGAGCCGGAGTCGCCCAAAGCGCCGGCGGCGGCCACCAACATGATGATGGCGGCGGTGCTCATGCCCATGCTCTGACCCAGGGGGACCAGGATGGTGGCCACGATGGGCACGGTGCCGAAGGAGGTACCGATGCCCATGGTCACAGCCAGACCCACGATGAGCATGAGGAAGGCGGCGATGAGCTTGTTCCCGCCTAGGGTATTGCTCAAAGCAGCGATTAGGGTATCCAGTTGGCCGATCTCACGGGTGACGCTGCCGAATCCGGCGGCGGCCATCAGGATAAAGCAGCCATAGGCCATGGTCTTGATGTTCTCCGTAAAGCTTTCAGACAGCTTGTTCAGCCGCACCACGCCGCACAGGATCAGGAAGGCCACGCCGCAGGTGGCGGACAGGGGGATGTTGCTGGTCATAAACAGCACTACCACGATGATAACGGCGGAGATCAGGGTCAGCCAGTGCTTGGCCTCCATCTTGGGCATGGGATCGTCGGGCTGGGCGGCAGTCTCGGCCACGGCGCTGCTCTCGGTATAGGTGCGGGGCTTGCGGAAGATGACGATGGCGGCGATCACGCCCAGGATCAGAGCGAACAGAATGGGCAGATTAGCGGCGGCCACCTGGGTCAGACCCACGCCCTCCAGACCGTTGTCGGCCATAGCACCCTGCACGATGCCCATATACACCGCGCCGATACCCACGGGGATGCACACATAGCCGATCTGCAATCCGGCGTTGATCACTGTTACCAGCATCCGGCGGTCCACCTTATACTTGTTGAACAGGGAGATAAAGGGAGGAATGAAGATGGGAACGAAGGTGACATAGACCAGCACCACCGTCTCTGACAGGACGGCCATCAGGCACAGGAACACGGGGAACAGCCACACTTTATTGCCGATGAGCCGGGAGATACGGGGCACCAGCACCTCGCCCATCTTGATCTCCTGCATGACCACGCCCAGCATACCCATGACCAACAGGCCATAGACGATCTCGTTGTTGCCGCCCATGCCGTTGATGAACAGCCAGAAGCTGTCGTTCACGTTGGCACCGCTGAGGAAAATACATACAAATACGCTGGCCACGATGCTGAAGAATACCTCTACCTTCAGCAGACACAGGACGACCATGACCACCGTTGCCACTAGCATTGGGTTTGCGATAATGTCCATCATTGAATGACCCACCCCTAAATTATTTTGTTTTTTGGACGCGTCCTATTTTTGCATTGTACTGTACGCGTCCAAAAATGTCAACTGTTATTTTACGAAATTTTCCTCCACTTGGACGGACTATTTATTAAGCTGTAGTTTTGTGCCGCTTAATTTTCATGTCGTGAAAAAAGATTTTTACTAAAAATCACAAAATCGTGTTGACATTCTCTCGGCGGCGTGCTATGTTGTGTTTGGACGCGTACAAAATTTGCAGTGAGGTGCAGATAGCTATGAAAATCGAAAAGCCGTATCCCCATTTGTTCCAGCCCCTGGTGGTCCGGGGCAAGAAGTTCCGCAACCGCATCATCTCCTCCCCCCACAATGCCGCACCCAATACCGTTCGGGCCGGGGCCGATGGATATGAGAACTATACCGAAAACGCCATCTCCTACTATGGCTCCATCGCCCGGGGCGGCGCCGCTGTGGTGAACACCGGCCACCTGGGCGTGGACCCGGAATACTCCCTGGGCAGTGACCGGGAGCGCTTTGACTTCGGTTTCACTCCGGAGTCTACCAGCACCCCCACTCTGGTGGCCCTGACCGATACCATCCACGCCTATGGCGCGCTGGCCTCTCTGGAGCTGAATCACCCCGGCTATCAGCTGACCGTTCCCCGCACCCGGGACTATATGATCGCCCCCTGTGACGGCGAAAACGAGTTCGGCGTGTATAAGGCCATGGACGAGGCGGAGATGGACCGGGTGGCCGAGTGCTTTGCCAACGCCGCCCTGTTCGGCAAGCGCTGTGGCTTTGACATTATCAACGTGCATGGCGCCCATGACTGGCTTATCCAGTCCTTCCTCTCCCCCATCTCCAACCAGCGCACCGACCAGTACGGCGGCAACTGGGAGAACCGGGCCCGCTTCCCCAAAATGGTCCTCCAGCGCATCCGGGACAAAGTTGGCGAGAATACCATCATCGAGATGCGCTTTAACGCCTGCGACTATGTAAAGGGCGGCATCTCCATCGAGGACGCCGCCGCCACCATCGACTATCTCAGCGACGTGGTGGACATCATCCAGTGTACCGGCGGCAGCATGGACGACCCCTATGCCGACGTGTTCAGCATCTCTCTGGGGCCCATGGGCCACGCCATCAACGCCTGGTCCGCCGAGGAGATGAAAAAGCGCATCAAGAGCAACGTCATCATCGAGACCGTGGGCGGCATCAACGAGCCTGCCCTGGCCGAGCAGGTGCTGGCCGAGGGCAAGGCCGACCTGGTGGCCATGGCCCGCTCCTTCATCGCCGACCCCGACTGGGCCCGGAAGGCCAAGGCCAACCACGCCGAGGACATCCGCCCCTGCATCCGCTGCCGCCGCTGCCTGACCACCAGCACCCCCGAGTTCTGCAACCGCAGCCGCTGCACCGTGAATCCCGCCCGCACCCTGCCCGTGAAGCTGCCCGCCTCTGACATCCCCTTCGAGAAGAAGACCGTGGGCGTCATCGGCGGCGGCGCTGCCGGCATGTTCTGCGCCACCGAGCTGGCCAAGAAGGGCCACGACGTCATCCTGTTCGAGGCCAAGGACAAGCTGGGCGGCGTGCTGGAGTTCACCGACTACTCCGACATGAAGGATGACCTGAAACGCTATCGGGACTATCTCATCTGCCAGGTGAAGAAGGACGCCCACATCGACCTGCGCCTGAACACCACCGCCACCCCCGAGCTGCTGGACTCCCTGGGTGTGGATACCGTGGTGCTGGCCGCCGGCGGCTCCCCCTTCATCCCTCCCGTCCCCGGTGCTGACCGGCCCAACGTGTTCCACGCCGTGGACGCCTATGGCAAGGAGGATCAGCTGGGCGACCACGTGGTGGTCGTGGGCGGCGGCTTTGTGGGCTGCGAGCTGACCATCCACCTCCAGTCCATGGGCAAGCACGTGGACGTGGTGGAGATGGCTCCCCGCCTGATGCCCGGCGAGGTGGAGTGGCTCAGCGAGTACGCCTATATCAAGTATTTCATGACCCACGAGTTCTCCCGCACCGCCCCCCTGTACCGGGACAACCCCGAGATCGACCGGGTGAAGGTCCACCTGGAGACCGGCTGTAAGGAGATCGGCCCCGACGGCGTGGTGATCCAGGGCAAGGATGGCCAGCCCGTCAAGATCGACGCCGACTCCGTGGTCATGGCCACCGGCTTCCGGCCCCAGGCCGCCCTGGCCGAGGGCTATGAGGCCCTGGGCATGGACGTCTATGTGGTGGGCGACTGCAACCGCGTGGGCAACGTGATGTCCGCAACCGAGAGCGCCTATTCCGCCGCCCTCCAGATCTGATCGAATATTCCCCTCTTTTCTAATTGGCCCCCGCGCCCGGCCCCTTCCCGGGCGCGGGGGGGCGCCCCAAACAAAAATTTTAAAAATTTTTGAAAAAAGGCTGGCTTTTTCCGAAAAGCTGTGCTATACTATCCCAGTCGCCAAAAGGCGGCACAATATCCGGGTGTGGCGAAGTTTGGTATCGCGCTTGAATGGGGTTCAAGAGGCCCTGAG
>URNZ01000002.1 GCA_900549405.1 uncultured Eubacteriales bacterium
CTGCTGCTGCGGGAGAAGGGCCGCCGGGAGAACATGGAAAAGGCACTGCGCGCTATGGCCGTGCCCGATGCGGGGGAGAAGATCTATGAGACCCTGCGGGAGATCATGAAGTAAGCGCCTTTCGGCACGGAAACAAACCAAAGAAACCAACTGCGCATAGGATGGCCTGAATCTGAAGAAGTGGAGGGCGATCCATGAGCTGTTATCACATCCGGGGGGGCCGCCCGCTGGAGGGCCGTCTGACGGTACAGGGGGCCAAAAACAGCGCCCTGCCCATTCTGGCCGCAACCCTGCTGGCCCCGGGGGAGAGCGTCATCGAGAACTGCCCCCATCTCAGTGACGTGGACGCGGCCCTGGCCATTTTAAAGGGGCTGGGCTGCCGGGTCTGGCGGCGGGGGGACACCGTGGGGGTGGATGCCTCCGTCCTCGCCGGGGCGGAGATATCACGGGAACTGATGGAGGAGATGCGCTCCTCGGTGGTCTTTCTGGGGGCCATGCTGGCCCGCATGGGCCGGGCCGCCCTGACCTATCCCGGGGGGTGTGAGCTGGGGCCCCGGCCCATCGACCTGCATCTGGCGGCCCTGAGGACACTGGGGGCGGACATCCGGGAGACGGACGGCCTGCTGTGCTGTACGGGCTGTCGTATGACCGGGGGAGAGATCTTTCTGCCCATCCCCAGCGTGGGGGCCACGGAGAACGCCATGCTGGCCGCCTGCGGCTGTCCCGGCGTGACCACCATCGCGGGAGCGGCCCGGGAGCCGGAAATAGAAGACCTGCAGGGCTTTCTCAGAGCCATGGGGGCCGACGTCCGGGGAGCGGGGACGGCCACCGTTGTCATCCGGGGCGGCGCGACCCTCCGTCCGGCCAGATACCGGGTGATGGGGGACCGCATCGCCGCCGCCACCTATCTCTGCGCCGCCGGGGCGGCAGGGGGGCGGGTGGAACTGACGGGGGCAGACCCGGAGCACCTCCGGGCGGTGCTTGCAGCGCTACGCCAGGCGGGGTGTTCTATCCAGACAGGGCCAGAGGAGATCGTACTGACCAGCGGCGGCGGCCTACATGCCGTTCCGCCTGTGGTCACGGAGCCATATCCAGGCTTTCCCACCGATGTCCAGGCCATTTTCATGGCCGCCCTGGCCGGGGGCAGGGGAGTGACCCTGTTCCGGGAGAACATATTCCAAAGCCGCTACGGCCATGTGTCCCAGCTGCGGGCCATGGGGGCGGACATCCGGGTGCGGGGCCGCACGGCCACCGTCACCGGGGTGGGCGGCCTGCATGGGGCCGCTGTACAGGGCGGAGACCTGAGAGGGGCCGCAGCCTTAGTGGTGGCTGGGGTGGCCGCCCGGGGCGAGACCCGGGTGACTGGCCTTGCCCACATCCGCCGGGGCTACGACGGCCTGGACATCGGTCTGCGTGCCCTGGGAGCGGACATCACAGAGACAGACTGACGGACGAAAGACAGTTTTTTTAGGAGAGGGCCAATGGCATCACCAAGAAATAAACGCAAACGGAAACGGGGCAAGGGGCGGCTGGGCCCGCTGTTCAAGCTGCTGTGCGCCGGAGCGGTGGCGGTGGCGCTGACCATGGGGGCCACCGTGTTCTTCCAGGTGGAGACGGTGGCGGTGACGGGCAACAGCCGCTACTCTCAGGAGGAGATCATAAAGGCCACCGGCATCCAGACGGGGGATAACCTGTTCCGCATGAACAAGTATCAGATCGCCCACCAGGTGCTCCAGGGTCTGCCCTATGTGGAGGAGCTTACGATACGCCGCGCACTGCCCAGCACCATCGTTCTTACGGTGAAGGAGTGGGACGCGGTGGCCCGCGTCGAGGCCCCGGGGACTTCTGCCGTCGTTCAGACGGTACCCCAGGCCCCGGCGGAGCCTGTCCAGCCGGACAGCAGTCAGGCGGGGGATACCAGCCAGCCGGACGCTCAGACGGGGGACAGCAGCGACCAGAGCCAGCAGGAGCCCGCCCCCGACCAGAGCCAGGACACCGGCGACCAGAGCGCCGCCGGGGACAGCAGCGGGGACAGTTCCGCCAAAGATGACCAGGAGAGCGCCAAGCCTGCCACCCAGGC
The DNA here is from genome assembly GCA_900549405.1 of uncultured Eubacteriales bacterium. Lineage (GTDB taxonomy): Bacteria > Bacillota > Clostridia > Oscillospirales > Oscillospiraceae > Lawsonibacter. The sequence goes on from URNZ01000002.1 coordinate 2,081, forward strand.
GTGGCTCATCAGCGTGGGGGGCAAGCTGCTGGAGCCAGCCCCCGCCGACAGCACGGCCATCTCCGTCACCGGGATCACCCCCCTGGCCCCAAGGGCGGGGGAGATGCTGGTCCTGTCTCAGGAGGAGCAGCCCAAGCTGACGGCCCTGCTGGCCCTGCTCCAGGGGCTGGAGGACCACGACATGCTCGCCGACACCGCGTCCATCGCCCTGGGGGACACCCACGTGGAGCTGCGCTATCTGGACCGCTTCACCGTGAAGCTGCCCCTGACGGGGGACCTGGACTATAAGCTCCAGGCCCTGAAGGCGGCGGTGCCCGAGGCGGAGAAGAAGCTGGGGGAGCAGACCACCGGCACCTTTGACCTGACCCAGGAGAGCATCACCGCGGTATATACCCCGGACTGAAGCGGAAAACTTGGAAAAGCGATACAGGCCGCGCTTTTTCTCTTGACCTGTCAGAGAAAGCGCGATACAATAGAAAATAATAACGACTAAATGGCGGGGCGGGGCATATTTTCGGCGTTTTCAGCCGCTTCGACTTTTACATAGGAGGAACGACAATGGCCTTCGGATTGGATATGGGTCCTGACAACGTAGTAAACATCAAGGTGATCGGTGTAGGCGGCGGCGGCAACAACGTGGTCAACCGCATGGTGAAAACCGGCACCAAGGGCGTGGATTTTATTGCCGTGAACACGGATAAACAGGCCCTGGGCGCGTCCAGCGCCACCTTTAAAATTCAGATCGGCGAAAAGCTGACCAACGGAAAGGGCGCGGGCTCTGACCCCGAGGTGGGCCGCAAGTCTGCCGAGGAGAACCGTACCCAGATCTCTAAGGCTCTGGAGGACGCGGACATGGTGTTCATCACCGCCGGTATGGGCGGCGGCACCGGCACCGGCGCGGCCCCCATCGTGGCCGACATCGCCAAGGAGCTGGGCATCCTCACCGTGGGCGTGGTCACCAAGCCTTTCCGGTTCGAGGGCATGCGCCGCATGAAGCAGGCCGAGGGCGGCATTGCCGAGCTGCGCAACAAGGTGGACTCCCTGGTCATCATCCCCAACGAGCGGCTGAAGCTGGCCACCGACCAGAAGATCACCATGGTCAACGCCTTTGAGATCGCCGACGACGTGCTTCAGCAGGCCGTGCAGTCCATCTCTGACCTCATTAAGAACACCGGCTTCATCAACCTGGACTTTGCCGACGTGTCCGCCGTCATGAAGGACGCGGGCCGGGCCCACATGGGCGTGGGCCGCGCCGCCGGGAAGAACAAGGCCGAGGAGGCCGCCCGCATGGCCATCTCCAGCCCCCTGCTGGAGACCTCTATCAATGGTGCCCGGGGCGTGCTGATCAACGTCACCGGTTCTATGGACATCGGCCTGGAGGAAGTGGAGACCGCCGCCAACCTGGTCCAGGAGGCCGCCCACCCCGACTGCAACATCATCTTCGGCGCCGCCTTCGACGAGACCCTGGAGGACGAGATCCGGGTCACTGTCATCGCCACCGGTTTTGACGAGAAGCCCGCCGAGCCTGCGGCCCCTGCGGCTCCCGTGCGCCAGGCGGCTCCCGCCCCTGCGCCCTCCGCTGCCGCCGACAACTTCTTCTCCGCCGCCGCTGCCGCTCCTGTCCAGCAGCAGCCCGCCGCCCCCGTGCCCCCCGCCCCTCCCGCCGACCCTGTGATCGCCGAGATGGACGACAAGGCCGCCGTGAGCAACGGCGACTGGGAGCTGCTGGAGCGCATCTTCAGCCGGAAGAAGTAAAGCAAATCCTTGAAAATCAAAACCAGCTGTGAAGCGCGAAGCCAGGCTTCGTCTCTTGACAGCTGGTTTTCTTTTTGGTAAAACCAGATCAGAACCGGGAGGTGGCCCCCTTGGACACAGAAAAAACAAGAGCGTTTTACAGCCAGCTCAGCGGCAAAGACATCTGCGGCTGCGCCTATTGCCAAAACTACGTCCGCCAGATCAGGGCGGCCTATCCCGAAGCGGCGGACTACCTGTCCCGCCTGGGCGTGGACGTGGAAAAGCCCCTGGAGACCATGCCCCTGGAGCCGGACGAGACAGGACAGCTGGAGTACGCCGGCCCCCAATACATCGTCTGCGGCACGCCCGAGGGCTTTACCGAGACCCAGATCGGCTCCGTCCGCATAGAGATAGCGGCCTCCCATCCCGCCACGGGAGTGGAGGAGCCAAACTTTGTGATAGAGCTGTATCCCATTCGACTGAAGTGGCGAGCGCAGCACAGAAAGAAAACGATGTAGAAAGAAATGGATTTCCTGTTAAAGAGGCGTGATACCCATGAAGATCAAGCAGCAAAAGCAAATCAAGGCGTTTTTGATCCAGGCGTTCGGCCCGGATAGGGGCGGGGCGCTGTTTGCCCGGCAGGAGGAGATTTTGACTGCCCTGGTGGAACAGGTGAACGACCCGTCTGAGCGTCGGCGGGAGACGCTGATCCAGACCATCCTGCCCCGCATCGCCCTGTACAAGGCTTTATTGGACGGCTGTTCGGAGGAAGAGACTTGCCGCCACATGCGGACCTATATGATGGAGGTAGTGGCGGCCCAGAAGCACGCCGCCACGGCCCGGATGGAGCTGGTGCCGGGGTTTTACGCCCTGTACAGCCGGGCCTTTTTGAGAATCATGGCCACCAGCGACCTGTGGGAGAGCGAATCCTTCCGGGGAAAAGATTCTTTCGGCGCGGACATCAGGCAGTGCCTTTGGCACACCGCCTGCGTGGAAAACGGCTGCGGGGAACTGTGCCGCCTGTTCTGCGACGTGGACGACGTGACCTATGGCGGCCTGAAAAAGATGGGCTTTTCCCGCACCAAGACCCTGGGCTATGGCGGGGACTGCTGCGACTTCCGCTTTTTCAAGAAATAAGAAGAGACCCCGGCCTGCTTCCAACGAAACGGGCCGGGGCCTTTGCGTGTCTTGCTATCTTGTCTGGGTCAGAAAAACAGGACCAAAATAGAAGTCAGAATGCCGCAGATGCACAGGGAGACGGAACTCATGGCCCCCTGCAACGTGCCGATCTCCAGGGCCTTGGCGGTGCCCAGAGCGTGGCTGCACGCGCCGATGGCCACGCCCTCGGCCACCGGGTCGGTGATGCGGAACAGCTTGGCAAAGGTGGGGGCGAAGATGGCACCCACCACGCCGGCGATGACCACGGCGGCGGCGGTGACCCCGGGGATGCCGCCCAGGTTTTCAGAGATGGCGATGGCGATGGCGGTGGTCACGCTTTTGGGCAGCAGGGCGGAGGTCATAGAGGCGTTCACCGCCATCAGCTTGCACAGCAGCAGCACAGAGCCCACGCTGGTCAGGGTGCCCACCAGACAGCCCACGATAACGGGCAGGAAGTATTCCCCCAGCAGCCTGCGCTGGTTATACACGTTCAGGGCCAGCACCGCCGTCACCGGACTGAGCATCAGGGTGAGCATGCTGCTGCCTTGGAGATAGTCGGCGTAGGGAATTCGGAACACTGCCAGCACCGCAACGACCACGATGGTGGCGATGAGCATGGGGTTACAGAGGAGAAAGCCCGTCTTCTTCTGAAGAAACACGCCCACGCACCAGGCCGCGCAGGTGAGCCCCAGACCGAAGAAGGGGGAGGAGAGCATGGCTTCAAGCATGGTGAGACTCCTTTCTCCGCCGTGCCCGGAGCATCAGCTGGATGGACCAGGCGGTGGCGGCATAGACTAGAGGGGTGGTGAGGATGGCCGCACACAGAAAGGGCAGCAGGCAGGCCAGCAGGGACTCCACGTGCTCGATGATGCCCGCGCAGGGAGCCACGAAGAAAAAGGCCATGTTGGCCACCAGAAAGCGGCACACCCGGTCGATGTGCCGGGGCTTGACGATGCCCGCCATAAGCAGGGCCAGCAGCACCAGCATACTGATGACGCTGGCGGGCAGGGCGATGGGCAGCAGGGCGGAGATGCCCTCTGACACCAGACAGATGCCAAAGATGATGGCCAGTTCGGCCATGATGTTCATATAGATCAACTCACAATGCAATCAGATCTCGCCTGGTGAGCCAGGCGGAAATAAGACCGCCGCAGGCGTTGCTCTTATGCCTGCGGCGGCCGTTATTTTGAGGGAAGGGACGCGGTCAGTCCCAGATGGCGGTGGCAAAATAGTCCTCGGGGGTCTCCGCCCGGCGGATCAGGCGGGTGGAGCCGTCGGCCTGGAGCAGCACCTCGGCAGAGCGCAGGCGGCCGTTGTACTGATAGCCCATGGCGTGGCCGTGGGCCCCGGTGTCGTGAATGACCAGCAGGTCGCCGATGTCGATCTTGGGCAGCATTCGGTCCACGGCGAACTTGTCGTTGTTCTCGCACAGGGCGCCGGTGACGTCGTACTGGTGGTCGCAGGGCTGGTCCTCCTTGCCCATGACGGTGATGTGGTGATAGGCACCATACATGGCCGGGCGCATCAGGTTGGCCGCGCAGGCGTCCACGCCGATATAATCTTTATAGGTCTGCTTCTCGTGGAGGACCCGGGTGACCAGATGGCCGTTGGGGGCCAGCATAAAGCGGCCAAGCTCGGTACACAGGGACACGTCGCCCATACCGGCGGGGACCAGGATATCCTCATAGGCCCGGCGGACCCCCTCGCCGATGACGGCGATGTCGTTGGCGGGCTGGTCGGGGAGATAGGGCACGCCCACGCCGCCGGACAGGTTGATGAAGGTGATGTGGCAGCCGGTCTCGTTTTTCAGCTCCACGGCCATCTTGAACAGAATGGCGGCCAGGGCGGGGTAATATTCGTTGGACAGGGTGTTAGAGGCCAGGAAGGCGTGGATGCCGAACTCCTCGGCCCCCAGCTCCTTCAGGCGGCGGAAGGCCTGGGTCATCTGGGGCCGGGTCATGCCGTATTTGGCCTGGCCGGGGTTGTCCATCACCTGAAAGCCCTCCTCAGATTCCCCCAGGGTGAAGGTGCCGCCGGGATTGAACCGGCAGGAGATGCGCTTGGGGATATAGCCGATGGTGTCCTTCAGAAAATCGATGTGGCTGATGTCGTCCAGGTTGATGGTGGCCCCCAGCTTGGCGGCCAGGGCGAACTCCTCGGCGGGGGTGTCGTTGGAGGAGAACATGATCTGATCTCCGGCAAAGCCGCAGCGGTCAGACATCATCAGCTCGGTGAGGGAGGAGCAGTCGGTGCCGCAGCCCTCCTCCTTTAAAATTTTCAGGATCTGGGGGTTGGGGGTGGCCTTCACGGCGAAGAACTCCCGATAGCCGGGGTTCCAGGAGAAGGCCTTGTACAGCGCCCGGGCGGTGTCCCGGATGCCCTTCTCGTCATACAGGTGGAAGGGGGTGGGGTACTGCCGGGTGATGGCCTGGAGCTGCTCCAGGGTAACAAAGGGCTTTTTCAATGTATTCGCTCCTTTTTCTATAGTATCCGCGTTCTGTCATTGCGAGGAGCGCAACAACAGAGTGTAAATCTTCCAGTGGCTGAAATAAAAATCAGATATAGTTTATCGGCTGCGGGGGAAAAAGTCAATGGCGGATGGCACAACGATGGGCCCCGGGGGGCAAAGTTCTTTTACATTCGAGAAAAAATGACAAAAGGCTATATTTTCTCTTGCGTATTCCGGCGGATTCTGCTATGATATCACAGAAATCAGGAAGGGGGAGTCCGCTGTGGCCAAGCTGGAGAGAGCGCTGGAACACTTTAAGCGGATTCGTCTTTTCTTTTTGCGGTGACAATCACGTGGTGGTTGTCTCTTTTTTTGCGCGTGTTTGAATCAGAAGGGAGAAAAAACATGAATCCGAATCAACCTATCCGCGACGCCCGGACCCTGGGCGTGCCCAAGATGCTCATCCTGGGTCTGCAGCACATGTTCGCCATGTTCGGCGCGACCATTCTGGTGCCCATTCTGGTGCGGCAGTACGGCCTGCCCCTGAGCATCCAGACCACCCTGTTCTTTGCCGGCATCGGCACCCTGTTCTTCCATGTGTGCTCTAAGTTCCAGGTGCCCGCCTTCCTGGGCTCCTCCTTCGCCTTTCTGGGCGGCTTTTCCACCATGGCCAATCTGGACAGCGGCATGTACGCCGCCATGGACCCCCAGGATAAGCTGAGCTACGCCTGCGGCGGCATTGTGGTGGCCGGTCTGCTGTACCTGATCCTGGCCCTGGTCATCAAGCTGGCGGGCGTGAAGAAGGTCATGCGCTTTTTGCCCCCCGTGGTCACCGGCCCCATCATTGTGTGCATCGGCCTGACCCTGGCCCCCTCCGCTGTGAACAACGCCTCCAGCTGCTGGCCCCTGGCCCTCATCGCCCTGGCCACCATCATCGTGTTCAACATCTGGGGCCGCGGCATGTTCAAGATCATCCCCATCCTCATGGGCGTGGTGGTCTCCTATATTGCCGCCCTTATTATGAATGCCTGCGGCGTGACTGTTATGGGTGCTGACGGCACCGCCCAGCCCCTGATGGACTTTACCGCCGTGGCCCAGGCCGGTATCGTGGGTCTGCCCCCCTTCCAGCTGGCCAAGTTCGATGTGACCGCCATCCTGGTCATGGCCCCCATCGCCCTGGCCACCATGATGGAGCACATCGGCGATATGTCCGCCATCTCCGCCACCACCGAGCGTAACTTCCTCCAGGACCCCGGCCTGCACCGTACCCTGGTGGGCGACGGCCTGGCCACCTCTCTGTCCGCCATGTTCGGCGGCCCCGCCAACACCACCTATGGCGAGAACACCGGCGTGCTGGTGCTGTCCAACGTCCATGATCCCCGGGTCATCCGCATCGCCGCCTGCTTTGCCATCATCCTGGGCTTCATCCCCAAGATGGCCGAGGTCATCGGCTCTATGCCCTCCGCCATCGTGGGCGGCGTGTCCTTCATCCTGTACGGCATGATCTCCGCCATCGGCGTGCGCAACATCGTGGAGAATCAGGTGGACTTCACCAAGTCCCGCAACCTGATCATCGCCGCCGTGATCCTGGTGTGCGGCCTGGGCTTCTCCAGCGGCCTCACCTTCCACGTGGCCGGCACCTCCGTCACTCTCACCGGTTTGGCCATTGCCGCCCTGGCCGGCATCATCCTGAATGCCATCCTGCCCGGCAACGACTATGAGTTCGGCACCAACCCCGAGGGCGACCAGAACCGGGGCATCCACGCCTGAGACACCCTCGACCTAACTTGAAAAAGACTGCGGCTGCCGTGATCTTCGCGGCAGCCCTTTCTGAATTTTTCGGGACCCTATCAACCCCACGGCTGAAAACAAGGAGGACACCATGACACAGTTCACAGGTCTGTCAGAGCGGGAGGCGGCCCTCTCCCGGGAGAAATACGGCAGCAACGCCATTCCAGAGTCGGAGCCCACCACCTTCTGGGCGGAGTTCAAGGCCACGTTCCAGGACCCCATGATCCGCATCCTGCTGGCGGTGGCCCTGTTGATGGTGGTCATGTGTCTGTTCGGCTATGCCGACGTATATGAACCCGCCGGGACCATCCTGGCGGTGATCCTGGTGGCCATCGTCTCTGCCAAGACGGGGGTAGCCAGCGACACGAAATACCGCCAGCTGAAGGGCAGCGCTAAAAAAGACCGGTGCAAGGTCTACCGGGACGGCATCATCACCATTCTGGACGTGGACCAGGTGGTGGTGGGGGACAAGGTGCTGCTCCAGGCCGGGGATAAAATTCCCGCCGACGGCGTGCTGATCCACGGCAATGTGCGGGTGGACAACTCCGCCCTGAACGGCGAGGCGGAGGAGTGCCCCAAGACCGCCGCCCCCCAGGGGACTCGGCTGCCCGAGGACATCACCGGCGACGTGTTCGTGGACGAAAGCTCTCTGTTTCGCGGCGCGGTCCTCTTCGACGGGGAGGGCGTGCTGGACGTGCAGCGGGTGGGCGTGTCCACCATGATGGGCCGCATGGCCCAGGAGATGCAGGCCGACGAGCCGGACTCCCCCCTGAAGGTGAAGCTGGCCCGGCTGGCGGGCATGATCTCTAAATTCGGCTATATCGGCGCGGTGGTCATCGCCGCCATGTATCTGGGCCACTCGGTGCTGCTGGCGGGGGGCTTTGGCCCCTATCTGGCCCAGGGCCTGGTGCCCGTGCTGAAAAACGCGGTGGACGCCCTGTCTCTGGCGGTGGTCATCGTGGTGTGCGCCGTGCCCGAGGGGCTGCCCCTGATGATCTCTCTGGTGCTGATGCAGAACACCAGCAAGATGCTGGACCACAATGTGCTGGTGCGCAAGGCCGAGGGCATCGAGACGGCGGGCTCCCTGAATATTCTGTTCAGCGATAAGACGGGCACCATCACCAAGGGGCGGCTGGAGGTGGTGGAGTTCTTCACCGCCGGGGGCATCACCATCCCCCTGGACGAGCTGGACCAGCACACCGCCACCAAGAGCCTGCTGGACCTGGCCATCGGCAAGAACAGCCAGTCCATGTTCGACGGCCAGGGCAATGTTGTCGGCGGCAACGCCACAGATCAGGCTCTGATGAAGCTCATCGGGGCGGAGGTATACGGCGACTTAGAGCGCAGCTGCGCCGTCACCGCCAGCCAGAGCTTCAACTCCGCCAACAAGTTCAGCCAGGCCTATCTGGCCGACCTGGGCAAGACCTTCTATAAGGGTGCGCCGGAGCGGCTGCTGGCGAAAGCCCGACGCTATGTGAGCCTGGGGGGCGAGATCCGGGACATCGACCCCGAGGTGGTGGACCGGAAGATCGACGAGTTGGCCGCCCGGTCCATGCGGGTGCTGGCCCTAGGCTATTCCCAGCAGGAGATGGTCCACGACAGATCAACCCGGACACGGTGATCATCGGCTTTGTGGCCATCCGGGACGATGTGCGGCCCGAGGCCCGGCAGGCCATCGCCTCCGTCCAGCGGGCGGGCATTCAGGTGGTGATGTTCACCGGAGACCGGCTGGAGACGGCGGCCTCCATCGCCCGGGACGCCGGGCTGCTGCAAAGCAACGACGATTTGGCCATCACCTCCGCCCAGCTGAACCGGCTCAGCGACGACGAGGTGAAAAAGATCGTCCCCCGCATCCGGGTCATCGCCCGGGCCCTGCCCACAGACAAGTCCCGCATGGTCCGCCTGTGCCAGGAGATGGGCCTGGTGGTGGGCATGACGGGGGACGGGGTGAACGACTCCCCCGCCCTGAAGCGGGCCGACGTGGGTTTTGCCATGGGCAGCGGCACCCAGGCGGCCAAAGAGGCGGGGAAGATCGTCATCCTGGACGACAACTTCAAGTCCATCCGGGACGCCATCTGGTATGGCCGCACCATCTATCACAACATCCTGAAGTTCTGCAAGTTCCAGCTGACCATCAATCTCACCGCTGTGGTGGTCAGCGCCATCGCCCCCTTCTTCGGGGTGGACGAGCCGCTGCAGGTGACCCATCTGCTGTTTGTCAACCTGGTGATGGACGGCCTGGGGGTCATGATGCTGGGCAGCGAACCGGCCCAGAAGGCCTATATGCGGGAGAAGCCCCGCCGCCGGGACGAGAGCATCATCAGCCGCCCCATGGCCGCCCAGGTCGGGGCGGCTGGCCTGTGGCTGACCGTCCTCAGCTTCTTCTTCCTGAAGGCCTCCTGCCTGGACGGGCTGTTCCAGACCATGGAGCAGCGCCTCACCGCCTATTTCGTCCTGTTCATCTGGAGCGCCCTCTTTAACGGCTTTAACGTGCGGGATGAGGGGGGACACATCTTCCGGGGTCTGAGCGAGAACCGGGGCTTTCTGCGGGTGTTCGCCATCATCGTGGCCGTTCAGGCGGTCATCGTCAACGCGGCGCTGGTGCCCGGCCTGGGCTGGCTGGGCCGGATGTTCCACTGCGTGCCCTTTGCCCCGGCGGGCTGGGCCGTGGTGATCGCCCTGGCCGCCGCCGTCATCCCCCTGGATCTGCTCCGCAAGGGCGTTCTGGCCCTGCTGCACCCCCAAAAGCAGGAGCCGGATGAGGAAATATGAAGATTTCATAAAATCCGCCGGGGGTCCTTGCGCCGGGGGAGAAAATGAGATAAAATAGAAGCACGTTTAAGGATAAAGGAGGCTTCCCTATGGGTTTCTTTGATAACATGAAGGACCGCGCCGTGGACCTGGCTCAGGCGGGTGTGGCCCAGTCCAAGCGCCTGGCCGAGATCGCCAAGCTGAAGACCGCCAATCTGGGCGAGGAGGACACCATTAAGAAGGCTTACATCGAGCTGGGCAAGCTCTATTACGCCGAGAAGGGCGCATCCCCCGACGGGGCCTATGTGGCCGCCTGCGAGCGCATCGACGCCGCCCGCGCCGCCATCGAGACCAACAACGACCGCATTGCCGAGTTGAAGACCGCCGGCGACGCCGTCATCGTGGACGACGGCCCCATTGTGGACGGCCCCGTGGCCCAGCCCACCGAGGAGGCCACCCAGGCCGACTTTGCCGAGGAGGAGACCGCCGCCCCGAAGCAGCCGGAGGAGGCCCCCAAGACCGAGGAGTAAACCGAACAGATCCTGTAACGCCCGCCGCTGTGGTTTCAGCGGCGGGCGTTTTTGCGCCCGGGACGGCCCGTCACATCTGTGCTTGAAAAGCGGGGGAACAGCGACTATATGTAGACATACACGACACGTTTTTTGCAAGCAAGGAGAATGTGATGTTGAGACAGGAATACCAGGATATCCGCGCCGCCCTGTCCGCCGTGGATGAGGTGCTGAAGAATATCTCCGCCCTGGACCAGGCCACGGACGAGAGGGAGCTGAACCGCGTCCTGCCCGCCCTGCTGGAGTCTATGGGCCGCTATGCCGCGGCGGACCGGGCCTATCTGTTCGGCTGGACGGACGAGAAGCGGCTGGCCCTGCACATGACCCACGAGTGGTGCGCCCCCGGGGTGCGGCCCACCATGGACGAGATGCAGGACCTGCGCATGGCGGACATGCCCAACTGGGCCCCCAGGCTGCGCCGGGGGGAGGCCATCGTCTCTGACAACTGGGACGCAGAGCGGGAGCGGACCCCGGAGGAGTTCCGCCTGTTCGACGGCCAGGACATCCACGCCCTGATGGTCATTCCCATTCTGGCCAACCAGACCCTCAGCGGCTACATCGGCTTTGACAACCCGGACCAGAGCACCTCCGCCCTGTCTGTCCGCTTGCTCACCTCCATCGGCGGGCACCTGGGCAGTCTGCGGGAGAACCTGTGGATGATGGCCGAGCTGGAGGAGAAGCGCCGCACCTTACAGGAGAATTTCGACGCCCTCAGCCGGGAGAAGCACGTGCTGGACGCGCTGAACATCGACTATACCTCGGTGTACTACTGCGACTTGGAGGCGGACACCATGCTGCCCATGAAGCAGGGGGCGGACACCAACGCCGCCGTGGCCGACAGCGAGCTGACCTCCGGCCACCAGAAGTATTCCTTCCGCATCCGGTATTACTATGAAAACTTTGTGGTGCAGGAGTCGGCCCCAGACTTTTTGGAGAAGATGAGCGCGGACTATCTGCGGGCATATCTGAAGGAGAAGGACCGCTTTGCCTATCGCTTCCGCACCCACCCCAACCCCGCCGGACAGTAGTATTTCGAGGTGCAGGTGGTCCGCCTGCGGGACATGCCCGGCTTTAAGGCGGTGATGGGCTATCGCTACATCGACGACATCGTTCTGGAGCAGGAGCGCCAGCGCCAGCAGCTGGAGCAGGCCCTGTCCACCGCCACCACCAACAGCGAGATCGTGGATTCCATCAGCAAGATCTATTGGCTGATCTACCGCATGGACCTGGTGTCCGGCATCTATGAGGAGGTGTCCGCCGGGCAGGAGATGCACCGCCTCACCGGCAAGTGGGGCCGGACGGACCAGGTGTTTCAGGAGGTGCGGGAGACCATCGTCGCCCAGGAGCACCAGGAGCAGATGCGCCGCTTTTTGGACACCAGCACCCTGCCCCAGCGCCTGCGGGACACGGAGAGCGTGGCCATGGAGTATCACGCCGCCAGCGGCTCCTGGCACCTGGCCCGGTTCATCGTGAAAAAGCGGGACAAGAGCGGCAGAGTGACCAGTGTGCTGTATGTGGTCCGGCAGATCGACAAGCAGAAACAGCAGGAACTGGAATACCGGGAGAAGCTGGTGGCCGCCGCCGAGGAGGCCCGCCGGGCCAACATGGCCAAAACGGACTTTCTCCGCCGCATGAGACACGACATCCCCCATCAACGGCATCCGGGGCGTGGTGTCCATGGCCGAGCACTTCCCCGACGATTTGGAGCGGCAGAAGGAGTGCCGGGACAAGGTGATGCAGGCCTCTGGCTTTCTGCTGGATTTAGTTAACGACGTGCTGGATATGAACCGGCTGGAGTCGGGCACCATCGTGCTGGAGCACAAGCCCTTTGACCTGACGGAGCTGCTGGAGGAGACCTGCGGCATCATTCAGATGCAGGGCCAGGCCCACCGACTGCGCTTTCAGGCCCAGCCCTGGGGCATTCAGCACCCCCATCTGCTGGGCAGCCCCCTCCACCTGCGCCAGGTGCTGCAAAACATCGGCGGGAACGCGGTGAAGTATAACCGGGACGGGGGCAGCATCACCATCCGCTGTGAGGAGACGGGCTGCGCCGACGGAAAGGCGTCCTTCCGCTTTGTGTGCGACGACACCGGGCGGGGCATGAGCCGGGAGTTTCAAAAGCACGCCTTCGAGCCCTTCGCCCAGGAGGAGTATGGCGCCCGGACCAGCTACACCGGCACCGGCCTGGGCCTGTCCATCGCCAAGCAGCTGGTGGAGAAGATGGGCGGCGATGTCCGCATCCAAAGCCAGCGGGACGTGGGCACCCGGGTGGAGATAGACCTGAGCTTTGACGTGGACCAAAGCTATGAGGCCGCGGCCCGGCAGACGGAGCAGGAGGAGCGCATCGACCTGACCGGGGTGCGGGTGCTGCTGGTGGAGGACAACGACCTGAACATGGAGTGCGCCCGGTTCACCCTGGAGCGGGTGGGCATGGAGGTCAAGGCGGTGGACGCCTTTGCCCAGTCCGACCCGGGGCAGTTCGACCTGATCCTGATGGACGTGATGATGCCCGTGCTGGACGGTCTGGGGGCCACCAGGGCCATCCGGGCCATGGACCTGCCCGATGCCAGCGCCGTGCCCATCTTCGCCATGACGGCCAACGCCTTCCCCGAGGACATGGCCCTCAGCCGCCACGCGGGGATGAACGAGCACCTGTCCAAGCCCCTGCGGGAAAACGAACTGCTGAAGACCATCCGCCGGTATGTGAAATCAAGATCTTGCTGATTTTGCGACAAAAAACGGAAAATTAGCTTTTTCCGCCCAGCCAGAGACTGTCACAAGTCCCGGCTGGGCGGTTTTTTGCTGCCCAGGCTGGAAGGAGAGGAAGGCCGGACCAGGGATAGCAGCTCAATACGGCGGGCCATAATGAGAGGGCGGACGGCGGAGAAAGCCGGGCGGCTCTCTTTTTATTTGCGACAAAAAAGACAGTCGGCCGGCAGCCGGTACGCAAGAAGGGGGGAGGGCGTTTGAAGAAAAAGCGGGAAAAGGGCTGGCGGACGGCCCTGGCGGGGATGGCCTGTCTGGCCATGCTGCTGGGGCTGACCGGGGAGCAATTCCGGGCCGGGGCGGCCTGGTCCCCGGGGCAGCAGGGCGGCGCGGTGAGCCGAAGGGTGGTGCCCCTGGGCCGTGCGGTGGGCATCAAGCTGTTTTCCGACGGGGTGCTGGTGGTGGGCCTGTCCGCCATCGAGACCGACCAGGGCAGCAAAAGCCCAGGCAAGGACTGCGGCCTGAAGCTGGGAGACGTGATCACCCACGTGGACGGGGACCAGGTGGACACCATCCAACAGGTGCAGACCCTGGTGGCCCGGCATAAGGACCAGCCCCTGACCATCCAGGCCATGCGGGGGGAGAAGCAGATGCAGCTGACCGCCGCGCCGGTGGCCAACCGCCAGGGGACCTATCAGTTGGGGGTGTGGCTGCGGGACTCTATGGCGGGCATCGGCACCATGACCTTTTGGGACCCGGACACCGGCGTGTTCGCCGCCCTGGGCCACGGCATCAACGACGTGGACACTGCGGCGCTGATGCCGCTGGAGTCCGGGGGCATCATGGCGGCCACCGTGTCCGGGGTGGAGCGGGGCCGGGTCGGCGCGCCGGGGGAGCTCCACGGGGACTTTGACCTGACGGCGGACCTGGGCAGCCTGTATGCCAACACCAGCCAGGGGGTGTTCGGACGGACGGCCCAACCGCTCTCTGACCGGGCGGAGACGGTGGAGGTGGCCCGGGCGGACCAGGTCCGCACCGGCCCGGCCACCATCCTGTCCAACATCCGGGGAGATCAGGTGGAGGAGTTCCAGGTGGAGATCACCCATGTCTCCCGGTCCGGGGACGGCACCCGGAACCTGATGCTGGAGGTGACCGACCCTAAGCTGCTCTCGGCCACCGGGGGGATCGTCCAGGGTATGTCCGGCTCCCCCATCCTCCAGGACGGACGGCTGGCCGGGGCGGTGACCCACGTCCTCATCGACGACCCCACCCGGGGCTATGGCATTTTTGCCGAAAATATGTGCCGGGCGGCGGATTGATGGGAAAGCGCGGACGGGAAGGGGGTGAAAAACGCCCTCTTTCCGCCCCCGTTTTTTCAGCGATTTACAAGATAAGATAGCGTTCCCTGTAACCGTGAAAAATATCAGAACCAAGGATCAGAAGAAGAATGTTGTAAAATCGGGATAATATCGGAAAAAGCATGTCGAAACCCCTGAAAAATATATGACAGAAAATGGAGAAAACCCCTTGCATAGGTTGTCTGAATATGGTAAATTATAGTTGGTCAGTCGAAATGACCAGGGGTGACGCGAACCGGAGGAAAATTTTGTTTGGTAAAGGAGGAAGTGTCCTATGGAGGGGATCAGACGGGTCTTGCTCGCAGACACGGGGGAAGAATTTCGGTTGGGATTTGCCGCGGCCGTGGAGAACGAGCCGGATATCCAAATCATAGGCCAAACAGGAGACGGGGAGGAGCTGCTGCGCCTGACGCAGAGCCTTCAGCCCGACGCGATCGTGATGGAGATGGTACTCACCAGCCTGGACGGGCTGGAGGTCCTGGACGAGCTGGCCAAGCTGGAGCATCGGCCCAGGGTGGTCATCCTGTCCAGCTACATCCGGGGCAACGTGGCGGAGATCGCCGGGGCCAAGGGGGCGGACTATTATCTCACCAAGCCCTGCCGGGCCAGCACCGTGTGCGAGCGCATCCGCCAGGTGACCTCTGCCGCGGGCCTGGACCCGGAGGGGGAGGAGGACACCCTGAGCATGGAGACGCAGATCACCGCCATCATCCATGACGTGGGCGTGCCCGCCCACATCAAGGGCTATCAATACCTGCGGGAGGCCATTTTGATCGCGGTGGAGGACATCGACGTCATCAACGCCGTGACCAAGGTGCTCTATCCCGAGGTGGCCAAGCGCTTTGGCACCACCGCCAGCCGGGTGGAGCGGGCCATCCGCCACGCCATCGAGGTGGCCTGGGACCGGGGCGATTTAGAAACGCTGCAAAAGTACTTTGGTTACACCGTCTCAAACGCGAAGGGGAAGCCGACCAACAGCGAATTCATCGCCATGATCGCCGACCGGCTGCAATTGCAGCGGAAGCGGGCTTAACTTGAGCTTTTTCCCTGCTTGTGGTATACTGTCGAAAACGGCACGTGCCGCAAGATCGTGAGGAGAAAGCAAATGACGTTTGACTATATTCCCAAGGGCGTGTGCGCCCGTAAATTCACCATCCAGGTGGAGGACGGCGTGATCCGGTCGGTGAAGGCCGAGGGGGGCTGCAACGGAAATCTTCAGGGCGTGGCCGCCCTGCTGCGGGGCATGACCCCGGAGGAGGCGGTGCAGCGCATGGAGGGCATCCGCTGCGGCATGAAGAAGACCTCCTGTCCCGACCAGATCGCCCAGGCCCTGAAGGGTGTTATAACGTAAACGGTCAATGAAAACCTCCGGCAGACGGCCGGAGGTTTTTTTAGACCCCATTCGACTTTCTGCACCAACAGCTGCATACAGCTTGGGCACAATGACCAGGAAAAATCAGGTAATAAAAGTGGAGAAACAAGAAGGATAGACGAAAAATTTAGTTTTTTATCACGAAAAATCAACAAACGAAAGTTGAAAAATCGGCCCGTGTGTAAAGAAGCAATAAAACCCGAAAAAAGCCATTGCCTTTTTGGCGAAAATGTAGTACAATCATGTTGCAAGAAATCCTGCTTCAAAACAAGATGAATTGGAGGAACTCAATATGAAAAAGAAACTTGCTCTTGCCCTGGCGGCTTCTATGCTGCTGACCATGTCCCTGGCCTCCTGCGGTTCCAACAGTCAGCCCTCCGGCGGAAGCTCCGGCGGCGGCTCCTCCTCCTCCGGCGGCGACACCAACGTGGGCATCGTCACCGGCGGCAAGGACGGCGGCACCAGCCTGATCTTCACCACCGGCGGCGATCAGGGTACTTACTATGGCTTCGGCGGCGTGTTGGCCGGTAAGGTCAGCGAGGCCACCAGCACCACCGTCACCGCCATCACCTCCGGCGGCTCCCAGGCCAACGTAGAGGCCATGGAGGAGGGCGACGCCCAGCTGGGCTTTGTCCAGACCGACGTGGGCGCTTACGCCTATAACGGCACCCGCCTGTTCGAGGAGACCGGCAAGGTGGAGGACTTCTCCACTGTGGCCAACCTGTACATGGAGCAGGTGCAGATCGTCACCCTGGACGAGAACATCAAGTCCGTGGCCGACCTGGCCGGTAAGAATGTCTCCGTCGGCGCTGCCGGTTCCGGCGTGTACTACAACGCCGTGGACGTGCTGAGCGCCTATGGCCTGGACGTGGAGAAGGACATCAACCCCACCTATCAGTCCTTCGGCGACAGCGCTGAGTCCCTCCAGGACGGCAAGATCGACGCCGCCTTCGTGGTCGCCGGCGCTCCCACCACCGCCATCACCTCTCTGGCCGCCACCAAGCCCGTCTATCTGGTGAGCCTGGACGACGAGCACATCGACAAGCTGCTGGCCGACTCCCCCTACTACAGCAAGACCACCATCTCCAAGGACACCTATAACATGCCCGAGGACGTGACCACCGTGGCCGTGGGTGCCGTGGTCATCGCCCGTGACGACGTGTCCGACGCCGACGTTTACAACTTCCTGTTCGGTATCTTCGAGAATGTGGACTCCATCACCGCTGCCCACGCCAAGGGCGCTGAGCTGGATCTGGACTTTGCCGCCTCCTATGAGGCCGTGCCTTATCACCCCGGCGCCGTGGCCTACTTCGCCGAGAAGGGTATCACTGTCAACGGCAAGTAAGCGCCTGCAAGCACAACTTTTAAACAGAAACTGTGGGGTGCGGCGGGATAAAACCCGCCGCACCCGCCGCCAGACCGCAGCTGCGGGACAGCGGCGGCCCCATCAAGACTTTGGCGGGGCGGCCCGTGTTCCGCAGTTGAAGGAGACGAGGGAGCTGTTTTTGGAGAAAGGAGACGCTATGGACGTAAAGGACAAGAAAACCATGGAACCGGAAGTTGACGTCGGCACCGCCGCCGACGTGGAAGAGGTCATGAAAAAGTATGACCGGGAATCCAACGTGCGTGTTTGGGAGGGAGTACCCAAGACCATCGTGCGCCTGCTGAATATCGTTTTCTCGGTGTACTGCATCTGGGTGACCCTGTTCAGTGTGGCCATTCCCGAGGTCAAGCTGAATATCTTCCTGGGTTCCATCCTGATCCTGGGTTATCTGAACTTCCCCATCCGCAAGGGGATCACCAAGGTCAACCACATGCCCTGGTACGACATCATCTTCATGGTGGTGGGGGCATTCCCCTTCTTCTATTTCGCTTATCACGCCAAAGACATTATCATGCTGGCCACCCGCGTGACCAAGGACCCCTTCATGGTGGCCATCGCCATCATCGGCGTGCTGGCCCTGATGGAGCTGTGTCGCCGCAGCGTAGGTATCCCCATCTTGTGTGTGGTGGGCTGCCTGCTGGTCTACACCTTTATCAATGTCCGGTTCGGCAAGGTGGTTTATGACCTGTTCTACACCACCACCGGCCTGATGAACACCCCCATCAACGTGTGCGCCAAGTACATCGTGGTCTTCATCATCTTCGGCGCGTTCTTGGAGCGGACGGGCATCTCCGCCTTCTTCATCAACCTGGCCAACTGCGTGGCCGGTTCCAGCGCCGGCGGCCCGGCCAAGGTGGCCGTTATCTCCTCCGCCCTGTGCGGCATGGTGTCCGGCTCCTCCGTGGGCAACACCGTGACCACCGGCTCCGTCACCATCCCCATGATGAAAAAGACGGGCTATCAGCCCCAGTTCGCCGGAGCCGTTGAGGCGGCCTCCTCCACCGGCGGCCAGATCATGCCCCCCATCATGGGTGCCGCCGCCTTCCTGATGGCCGAGTATATGGGCATCCCCTATGCCCAGGTGGCTCTGAAGGCCATCCTGCCCGCCGTGCTGTACTTCACCGGCATTTACATCGCCGTCCACCTGGAGGCCAAGCGCCTGGGGCTGCGGGGCCTGTCCAAGGAGGAACTGCCCAAGATCAAGAATCTGCTGCCCAAGCTGTATCTGCTGCTGCCTCTGATCATCCTGGTGGTCATGGTGTCCACCAACATGTACACCATGCAGTTCTCCGCCTCTGTGGCCATCGGCATCACCATTCTGGTGGGTCTGGTGAACAAGGACGACCGCATCACCCTGACCAAGTGCCTGGACGCTCTGGAAGCGGGCGGCAAGGGCACCATCACCGTGGCCGTGGCCTGTGCCATGGCCGGCCTGGTGGCCGGATGCATCACCTCCACCGGCCTGGCCTCTAAGCTCATCACCGTCATCGTCAACGTGTCCGGCGGCCACGCCATCATCGCTCTGGCGCTGACCATGCTGTGCTGCATCGTGCTGGGCATGGGCGTGCCCACCACCGCCAACTACTGCATCATGGCGGCCACCTGCGCCCCCATCCTGATGAGCCCCCAGATCGGCATCCCCCGGGTGTGCGCCCACTTCTTCGTGTTCTACTTCGGCATCGTGGCCGACATCACGCCTCCCGTGGCCCTGGCCGCCTATGCCGGTTCCGCCATCGCCAAGGCGCCTCCCATGAAGACCGCCTTCAACGCCACCCGCCTGGCCATCGCGGCCTTCATCGTGCCCTATATCTTCGCCTTCAGCCCCGTGATGCTCTTCGAGTTTGAGGCCGGGACCTCCACCGCCATGATGGTCCTCCAGGTCATCCAGATCTGCATCACCTCTCTGCTGGGTATCTTCGGCGTGGCGGCGGCCCTGAACGGCTTCCTGTTCCGCCAGATGAACCCCCTGTTCCGCGTGCTTATGGCCCTGGGCGGCCTGGGCATGATGATCCCCGGCACCGTGTCTGACCTGGTCGGCCTGGTGGTCGTGGGCGGCATCTATGCCTATCAGTACGTGAGCGTTGCGAAGAAAAAGGTCCTGGGCTAAGTCCTGATCAAGCAGCGATCAAACAGCAAAAAAATTCCCTTCCGCTGAAAAAGCGGAAGGGAATTTTTTATGCAAAAATCTTACTCGTGGCAGTGCTCACAGTCGCCCTCACAGAACAGGTTGGGGTCATAGGCGATGTGGTTTTTGTCGTAATAGTCCTTCACGGCGGCCTTCACGGCCTCCTCCGCCAGGACGGAGCAGTGGATCTTGTGGGCGGGCAGACCGTCCAGGGCCTCCACAACGGCCTTGTTGGATAGCTCCAGGGCCTCAGTGACGGGCTTGCCCTTGATCATCTCGGTGGCGATGGAGCTGGTGGCGATGGCGGAGCCGCAGCCAAAGGTGGTGAACTTGGCGTCGGTGATGACGCCGTCGTCGATCTTCAGGGTCATGCGCATGATGTCGCCGCACTTGGCGTTGCCCACCTGGCCCACGCCGTCCGCGTTTTCGATCTCACCCACATTTCTGGGGTTGCGGAAATGGTCCATGACCTTCTCACTGTATAACATAAGAACGAACTCCTTTCTGTAACTCATCCCAAACGGGGGACATGGCCCGCAGGCGCTCTACCACTTCGGCCACGGCCTGGATGGTGTAGTCGATCTCCTCCTCGGTGGTCTCAGCCCCCAGAGTCAGACGCAGAGAGCCGTGGGCCACCTCGTGGG
The DNA here is from genome assembly GCA_900549405.1 of uncultured Eubacteriales bacterium. GTDB lineage: Bacteria > Bacillota > Clostridia > Oscillospirales > Oscillospiraceae > Lawsonibacter. The sequence goes on from URNZ01000002.1 coordinate 22,122, forward strand.
GGCGGCCAATGGCCAGCAGCACGTGGCTGGGGTCCAGAGAGCCGGAGGTGCAGGCGGAGCCGGAGGAGGCGGCGATGCCCTTGTCATCCAGCAGCAGCAGCATAGACTCGCCCTCGATGCCCTCGAAGCAGAAGCTCACGTTACCGGGCAGACGGCGGACAGGGTCGCCGTTCAGGGCGCTGTGGGGGATCTTGCTCAGCCCGGCGATCAGCCGCTCCCGCAGGGCCAGCTGGCGCTGGGTGTCCTCGGCCATGTGGTCGCAGGCGTCCTTCAGGGCCACGGCCATGCCGGCGATGGCGGGCAGATTCTCGGTGCCGGCCCGCTTGCCCCGCTCCTGGGCGCCGCCCTCGATGAGGTTCAGCAGGGGCACGCCCCGGCGGACATACAGCAGACCGGTGCCGCGGGGACCGTGGAACTTGTGGCCGGACAGAGACAGCATGTCGATGTGCTGCTTCTTCACGTCGATGGGCAGATGGCCCGCGGCCTGCACCGCGTCGGTGTGGAACAGCACGTGCTTCTCGTGGCACAGGGCGCCGATCTCCTCGATGGGCTGGATGGAGCCGATCTCGTTGTTGGCGAACATGATGCTCACCAGGGCGGTGTCCTCCCGGATGGCGGCGGCCACGTCAGCGACCTTTACGATGCCGCTCTCGTCCACGGGGAGGAGGGTGACGTCAAAGCCGTCCTTCTCCAGCCGGGCCAGGGTGTGGAGCACGGCGTGGTGCTCGATGGCGGTGGAGATGAGGTGGGTCTTGCCCTTGCGCTTGCCCAGCAGGGCGGCGCTGACGATGGCCTGGTTGTCCGCCTCGCTGCCGCCGGAGGTGAAATAGATCTCCCGGGGGTCAGCGCCGATGCAGGCGGCCACCGTCTCGCGGGCCTGGGCCAGGGCCTCGGCGGCCTTCTGCCCGGGGGTGTGCAGGCTGGAGGGGTTGCCCCAGAACTGCTCCATGCACTCCAGCATGGCCTTTTGGGCCGCCGGACTGGTCTTGGTGGTGGCCGCGTTATCCAAGTAGATCATGGGATCGTTCCTTTCTGTATCGCCGGGGAGGAGACAGAGGGCCTGTCCGCCCCCGGACAAAAACATATCTTTTTTATAGGTTTGAGTGAATCATATCATTGAAAACCTATAATGTCAATAGGAATTAAAAAACATGGTGGAACGCAGTGGGAACGGGGCAGATTTAGGGGGAGGGTTGTACAAAACGACTATACCACGCCGGTGTCCCCCAGGGCCAGGGCCTGGGCGGTGAGCTGTTCCAGGGAGATGCCCTGGAAATAGTCGTCGATGATGCGGTTCAGCTCCCGCCACATGGGCAGGGTGGCGCAGTTTCCGTGGCGGGGGCAGTCGTCGTCCCGGCAGTTCACCGGGGACAGGGAGCCCTCCGCCGCCCGGAGGATATCGGCCACGGTACATTCCTCGGGCGTGCAGGACAGGCGATAGCCCCCGCCCTTGCCCCGGGTGCCGATGACCAGACCGGCGGACACCAGGCTCTTTACAATGGCCTCTAAATATTTTTCCGAGATCTGCTGGTGCTCGGCGATCTCTTTCAGACAGACCACCCCCTCGTCCCGGCGGACGGCCAGCTCGATCATCACCCGCAGAGCATAGCGCCCCTTTGTGGAAACCATCAAGGATATCGACCTTCTTTCTCAAAAACCTATTATAATAGAGGGTTTATCGAAATGCAAGGGTTTTCGGCCCAAAGAGACGCCAAGCGCCCGTCACGTTACTTGCGCAGGGGGATGGATGATGCTATAATAGCTTAAAATAGGCGCAATAGGCCCCTGTTTTGACAGTTTTAAAATTTCCGATAGAAGGAGACTTATGTCCATGGACAAGCAAATGTCCCGGCTGTGGCAGCGGGTGGACCCGGCGGCCAGGGCCGCGTTTTTCAGCTGCTTTATGGTGGGCTATCTGGCCCATCTCTTTGCCTTTGCCAACCTGATCCCCAACGCCGACGGCCTGAGCCGGGTGTATGACCCCCAGCAGATGACAGTGTCTGGCCGGTGGTTTCTGCACTACGCCTCGGCCCTGAACGATTTTACCCAGATGCCCGCCGCCATCGGCCTGGTGACCATGGTGCTGCTGGGTCTGGCCGCCGCATTGACGGTGGACATCCTGAAGATCCGGGGCCGGGTGGCCGCCGGACTGTGGGGGGCCATTATGGCCGCCTTCCCCTGCCTGGGGTACACCTTCCTCTATATGTTCACCGCCTCGGCCTATGCTCTGGCTATTTTGCTGGCGGCGGGGTCGGTGTGGCTGGCCCGGCGGGGAGACAAGTGGTCTCTCCTGGGGCCGGTGCTGCTGGCCCTGGCCATGGGCATCTATCAGGCCTATGTCACCGTGGCCATCGGCCTTGCCCTGCTGGCAGTGCTGCGGGAGACGCTGGAGCCCTCCGCCACCTTTCAGAGGACTATGCGCCTGGGGGTGCGGTTTGTGGCCCACCTGGCGGTGGGGGCCATTCTCTATTATGCCATTTTGATGGTGTTTCTAAAAGTGAAGGGCCTGGAGCTGCTGTCCTATCTGGGCATGGACGCGGCCAGCTCCGGCTATCCCATCGGCCAGCTGCCCCGGCTCATCTTCTCTGCCTATTGGCAGACGGCCACCTTCTTCTTCAAGCCCGGCTCGGCCAACGCCTTTGCCACCGGCTGGATGATGGTGCTGGACCTGGTGGCCCTGGCGGTGGGGGCGGCCTGCTTCTTCGCCCGGGTGGGCAGCAAGCGCCTGAAGGGGGAGCCCTGGCGGCTGGTGGGCGGCCTGTGCATGATCGCGCTGCTGCCCCTGGGGCTGAACTTCATGCGGGTGCTCAGCCCCTACTCCGACCCCACGCCCCTGATGAAGTATTCCTTCGTGCTGGTCTACGGCGCGGTGCTCATGCTGGCGGACGGGGCGGAGAGCACCCGGCGGCTGAAACGGGGCTGGGAGTATGTGCCCGTGGTGTGGGCGGTGCTGCTGCTGCTGTTCTGCGTGAACACGGACAATCTGCTCTACACTGCCACGGCCCAGTCCCACCGGGCTACGGAGAGCTATGCCACCCGAATGCTCTCCCGCATCGAGAGCTGCCCCGGCTATGAGAAGGACATGGAGATCGTGGTCATCGGCGCCCCAGACGAGAGCCAGCTGCGCACCCGCATCCCGACCTTCTTCCAGGTGGACCACTACAGCGTGCCCCTGAACACCGTGACCCACCTGAACAAGCACCTCTATTACTACTTTAACGACTGGCTCAATGTCCCCGTGGACGAGCCGGACGAGGAGACCATGATCGCCGTGTCCGATTCCGCCGCGTTCAAGGCCATGCCCCTGTACCCCGCCGACGGCAGCGTCCAGGTGGTGGATGGCCGGGTGGTGGTAAAAGTGCAGGAGACCTACATCCCCAAGTCGGACTTTGAGCTGGCCTATGAGAACAGGAGATGAAGCCGTTGAGAGAGTTAAAACAGGGCGGACTGCTGTCGGTGGTGCTCCCCTCCTATAACGAGGAGGCGTCCATCCCCCGGGCGGCGGAGCGCATCACGGAATTGCTGACGGCGGCGGATATCCCCTTCGAGCTGCTGTTCGTGGACGACGGGTCCAAAGACGGCAGCTGGGCGGCCATCCAGACACAGGCGGCCCGGTTCCCCCAGGTGCGGGGGGTGCGCTTCTCCCGGAACTTTGGCAAGGAGGCGGCCATCTTCGCCGGTCTGGCCCAGGCCCGTGGGGACTGCGCGGCGGTGATGGACTGCGACTTGCAGCACCCGCCGGAGAAGCTGGAGGAGATGTACCGCCTGTGGCAGCAGGGGTACGAGGTCATCGAGGGGGTAAAGGTCAGCCGGGGGAAGGAATCCCCCCTCCACGCCTTTGCCGCCCACCGGTTCTATGACATTCTCAGCCGGGTCACCGGGGTGGACATGTCCCGGGCCTCTGACTTTAAGCTGCTGGACCGAAAGGCGGTGGACACCCTGGTGGCCCTGCGGGAGAAGAACGCCTTTTTCCGGGCCCTCTCCTCCTGGATCGGCTTCTCCACTGCCACAGTGGAGTTCGAGGTCCAGCCCCGGGTGGCGGGGGAGTCCAAGTGGTCGGTAATGAGCCTGGTGCGCTATGCCGTCACCAACATCGCCGCCTTCTCCACCGCGCCCCTCCAGATCGTCACCCTGCTGGGGGTGGTGGTCTTTCTGGCCTCGGCGGTGCTGGGACTCCACTCCCTGTGGCAGAAGTTCACCGGCCATGCGTTAGAAGGCTTTACGACAGTGATCCTGCTCCAGCTGCTCATCGGCAGCATCCTGATGATCTGCTTGGGCATCATCGGCTATTATATCGCCAAAATTTACGAGGAGATCAAGGACCGGCCCCGGTATATCCTGGCCGACCAGTGCGGAGGGAACGATGAGAGCGCGTCTGGCAAAGCTGTTTGACCCCACCTTTTTCCGCTTTATCCTGGTGGGCCTGGTGAACACCGCCGTAGGCTATGGGGTGATGTTCGGCCTGTACAACCTGACGCCCCTGAACACCTGGGGTAGCAGGGGGCAGTGGATCGCCTCGGCGGCCAACTATATTGTAGGCAGCGTGGTGAGCTTTTTCCTGAACAAGCACTTCACCTTCCGCAGCCGGGAGAAGGGCGCGGGGGTGGTGCTCCGGTTTGCTCTGAATATCACCGTGTGCTGGCTGCTGGCCTATGGCCTGGCCCAGCCCATCATGGCCCGCCTGCTGGCGGGAATGGCGCTCAGCGAGAAGCTCAAGGGCAACCTGACCCTGCTGGCTGGGTCGGGCCTGTTCGTGGTCCTGAACTATGGGGGACAGCGGTGGTTCGCCTTTAAAAGCAAATAAAGCAACATCCCAGGCGGCGCTTTGTAACGGAAGCGCAGCCTGGGATGTTTTTTGTCTGTCAGCGGTCCAGTCCCCGCTGTTTCCGCCGCTTCCCGGCCCACAGGTCGGCGAAGATGAGGACGGCGCACCACAGCATCAGCAGGGCCAGGATGAGCAGGGCGCAGTTGCGGAAGAATTCCTCGGGGAGGATCAGGATCACCGGGTCCTCCCGATAGTCGAACAGCCAGTTGGTCTTGCCGGGGAAGAAGAGGGCGTGGAAGAGGACAAAGGCCCGGTCAAAGTCCAATGCGGCCAGGCCGCCCACGGCCAGAAAGACGATGGCCAGCCCTGCGGCGGCCCAAAAGCCGGGACCGCGCCCCCGGAAGCAATAGGGCCGGACGCGCTTGAAGCGGCTGTAGACCAGCAAGCAGAGCAGCCCCGCAAGGGACAGGCCCAGCACCCACAGGTCCAGGAGAAACAGCCGCCGCACGTCGGCAAAGTGGTCGGCCCCGGACTGGGACCAGGGCAGCACCCCGGCGGCAAAGTCGGGCCGCAGCCCCAGGCAGAAGTCCATCACCTGGTCAAAGGCCTGGCGGATCTGCTTCGGGGTAAGCCCCACATACTCCGCCAGCCCCATGGGGCCGATGTGGGCATAGTAGAAGGGGCGGCACAGCAGGGGGGCGGCGATGGAGCCGGACAGCACCGCCAGGGCGGTGAGCAGGGAGGACAGCAGGGACAGGGGTTTACTGGTTTTCATGGAACGACCTCATTTCGTGGGGATCGCGCCCGGACAGGACGATGAGCACCTGGCCGGGGAGATAGAACAGCCACATGCCCAGGCTGGCGAAGCGCTCTAGGGCGGGCGGGAGCAGACCGGGGGACTGGAAGACGCCCACGCACACGTCGCAGCACAGGAACAGCACAAGCCCCAGGGCGAACTGCCGCCCCCAGCCCCGGGGCAGCCTGACGGCCAGGGCCACGTTGCACAGGAAGTTGGAGAAATAGATCAGGGCCAGCAGGTTCTCTCCTGTCAGCCGCCCTAAAACGGCCAGCAGGGCGGGGGAGAGGAGGCACAGGACGAGCCGTGCGCCCCACAGGGTCCGGCCCCCGTTGGCCCGGGAAATGCGCAGGAGATACAGCCCCTGGACGCCGCAGAACAGCAGCAGGCCCAGGGCATAGTACCGGTCCAGCATCAGGAGAAACCAGTCCGCGCCTAACGTGAGGGTCAGCGCCCAGGCCACCAGCCGGGAGCCGCCGTGGACCCCTTGATGCCAGGCGAAGAGGGCGCACAGAATGATGCCCAGATACTTTACGCTGTTGCCCGCCGCCCCCTGGCCAACTAGGTCCAGAAAGAGAAAGCGGACGTAGATCAGACCCTCCAGGGCCAGGAAGAGGGCCTGGGTGAGAACGCGCCGGGATGGGGAGAACAAGAAGAATGCCCCCTTTCAAACAGGCCTATCATAACACGCATGAGATGGAAAAACAAGAAGCGGACCCGAGTATGCACCCGGGTCCGCTTGTCTTGCGGATGGAACGGCCTTACTTGGAAGCGGCGGGCTTCTTGTGGCCGAAGATGGTCTGGCAGGCCTCAACAGCCAGCACCAGAGCCAGGACGAACAGCACAACGGCCAGCACCAGCTGGATCATGGGGGCGGTGGCGGCACCGTTGGCGGAGATGGTGTTCACTTTGGCGATGGCGGTCTGAGCCAGAGAGGTCAGAGTGACCACCAGCATGAAGATCATGGGGAAGTAGAACATCTTGTTGTTCTTGCCCACGTTGCCCAGCCAGGCGCACACGGCCAGCAGAGCCAGAGCGGCCAGCAGCTGGTTGGAAGCGCCGAACAGGGGCCAGATGGTGGAGTAGCCGCCCAGGCCCAGGCCGATGCCCAGAACCACGGTGATGGCAGTGGCCACGAAGGGGTTGCACAGCACGGCCTTGAAGCCGGTGGCGTCCTTATAGGTCTGGCCGGGCTCCAGCCAGAACTCCTGGAACATATACCGGGCCAGACGGGTGGCGGTGTCCAGAGAGGTCAGGCAGAAGACGGACACGGTCAGCACCAGCAGGGAGCTGACGGTGGCCTGAGTGCCCTCCAGGCCGGGGATGGTGGCCACCATGCGGGAGATACCGGTGGCGAACACGGCGGTGGGGGTGCGGATGCCGCCGTCAGAGGGCAGCTTCACATAGTCCTGCCAGATGAAGGCCACAGCGCACAGGGAGACCAGAGCCAGGGCACACTCGATGAGCATGCCGCCATAGGCGATGGGCTTGGCGTCGCGCTCGTGGTCCAGCTGCTTGGCGGTGGTGCCGGAGCCCACCAGAGAGTGGAAGCCGGAGATAGCGCCGCAGGCGATGGTGACGAACAGGGCGGGGAACACATAGCCCAGGGAGGCGGGAGCCCCGGTGGAGGCCACCACGGTCATGTTGTCATACCAGCCGGTGAAGGCGGGCATATCCATGTGCAGATCAGCGCCCATGATGCCGGCACCCAGCACGCCCACAGCGGCGATGACCATCATGGCGTACAGCAGGAAGGAGGACAGATAGTCACGGGGCTGGAGCAGGATCCACACGGGAGCCACAGAGGCGATGAGGATGTACACGCCGATGATCCACATCCAGGCGGTGTTGGACAGGTAGATGGGGTGGAAGTTCAGGCCCACCACCAGGCAGACCACGATGCCGATCACGCCGGCCACAGTGGCCACGGCCAGGGAAGCGCCCTTGCGGTAGACAAAGAAGCCGAACACGATGGCCATCAGGATGAACAGCAGGGAGATCATGGCCACAGAGGCGTTGGTGGCGGACTTGACGGTGTCCACAACGCCGTCCACATAGGTGGCCTGGAAGGTGCTGGCCACGATGGAGGCGAAAGCGGCCACCACCAGGATCAGGGTCAGGTAAGAGAAGATCAGGAAGAGCTTCTTGGCCCGGGAGCCGATGTTCAGGGCGATGACCTCGCCGATGGACTGGCCCTTGTGGCGGATAGAGGCGAACAGAGCGCCATAGTCATGGACGGCACCGAAGAAGATGCCGCCGATCAGAACCCACAGCACCACGGGGACCCAGCCGAACACGGCGGCCTGAATGGGGCCGTTGATGGGGCCGGCGCCCGCGATGGAGGAAAAGTGATGTCCCATCAGCACGGGGGCCTTGGCGGGGACATAGTCCATGCCGTCCTCCAGCTCATGGGCAGGGGTCACGCGGGAGTCATCCACGCCCCACTGCTTGGCCAGCCAGCCGCCGTAGAAAATGTATCCTACAACAAGAATGGCGCAGCCGACCAGAAAAACCAATACTGCATTCATTGTTTTTGCTCCTCTCCTTTTTCTTTGGAAACAATGCGCGCCACCAGCCGCTTCACGTCTTTGCCGATGAGCTTGCCGCTGCGATTGGTGGTGACTTCTCCCGTGGACAGGTCCACGGCGGCTATACGAAACTCCATCCATCCATGGAGGGATAGCTTAAATTCCCGGCGGCGCTTCAGCTTTTTCAGCCGGGCCAGAGCCAGGGGGTCGGCGCTGTCATACAGCACCACGGCGGTGAGATAGGTGTACATGTGCTGGGCGTGGGGGCGGACCCGGGGCTCGCCGTCCTCCGTCACCCGGCGGAAGATATCCTCCACCAGGGGGGTATCCAGGTGATCTGTGGACCACAGATAGAGGTATTCGTGGCTCTCCGCCGCCCACAGCTCCGCCTGCTTCACCAGCACATACTGGCTGTCCCGCAGGTGATAGCTGCACAGGGCCTTCAGGGGGGTGCCGTCCTGAATGTCCTCTATATCATAATAGGCGGAGTAGGCCTTTTTCAGCCGCTCCACCAGATTTTCTCTCAGTTGAGACAAACCCCGCACTCCTCTCCTGGCCTCTTTGTTTCGGTTTAGAGGCCGCTGTTCGGGCCAAAAGAACAAATTGTAAATAATCTGTGAATCTCTTATGTTAAAAGCTATCATAGCAGAAGCACGTTTGTTTTTCAAGGCGGAACACCGCTGTGGATTTCCGAAAAAAAGGATGGAATTTGCGTTTTTTTTGTGCATTCCATCAACTGTTGTTCATTGAAGAACAGAACGGCGTTTTTATTCCGTCCCACGCGGTATGAAAAAGAGAAAACGGCCCCCTGAATTCGTTGACAGGGGGGTGGCGGGCGAGTAGAATAATGAAAACTGCCCTTGACTTGAGCGGATATCCTTTTCTTTAGGAGGCATACCATGGGTAGCATGGAGAAACTACACCGGCGCTGGCAGGCCCTGCTCCGGCCCCGGCTGCGACTGGCGCGGCCCGGATTCTATTTCTTGGTCGTCATCTATTATGAGGAGCTGTTTTTAAAGCTGTACTGTCTCCACGGCATCTCGCCGGTGGGGGCTTTGTTTACCCTGCTGTTCACCATCCCCATCGCCATGGGCCTGGGGCTGCTGTGCGGCGGAGTGTCCCCCCGAAAAGGGCGGGTGCTGCTGGTGCTGTGTACCGGGCTGATCTCTCTGTGGCTGGGGGCCCAGGCGGTGTATTACCACCTATTCAAGACCTTTCTCACCATCTTCTCCCTGACCAAGATGGGCATGGTGGCCGGGGCCTTTGGCGGCATGGCCACCACCGAGATCATCTTGAACTGGTTCCCCATCCTGATGATGGCCCTGCCTGTTGTCCTGGCCGCCCTGGGGCGGAAGAAGATCGTCCGGGACCAGCCCGATCCGGCGGGGCTGCGCATCCGGTGGGCCGTGGCGGCCATTCTGGTGCAGCTGGCGGTGATGGGCGTGGTCTATCTGTGCGGCGGGGGCAATCTGTCCCTGCGCTATGTGTATTACCGCACCGCCACGCCGGAGCTGGAGATGCAGGACTTCGGCATGCTCACCCAGACCACCCTGGAGGTCCGCCGCCTGGTGGGGGGCATCGCCCCGGACGACCCGGACATGCGGGACCGGCCCAAGTGGGTCCGCCCCCTGAACCGGACGGCCCCGGAGCAGGAGCCCAGGTATTCCACCGCCAAATATAACATCATGAACTTCGACTTTGACAAGCTCATCGCCCAGGAGACGGACGAGACCCTGCTGGAGGCCCACAAGTGGTTTGCCCAGCGGGAGCCCACGGAGAAAAACCAGTGGACGGGCTATTTCAAGGGGAAGAACCTGGTGTGGATCGTGGCCGAGGGCTTTTCCACCCTGGCTATGGACCCCCAGCGGACGCCCACATTGTGGAAGCTGTCCCACCAGGGCTTCACCTTTGACCACTTCTACACACCCCTGTGGGGCGTGTCCACCTCAGACGGGGAATATGTCGGGGGTGTGGAGCTACTCGCTCTCCTCGGAAAACTATATGCCCTTCTCCCTGGGCAACCAGTTCCGGGACCTGGGCTATCGCACCATGGCTTTCCACGACTATCTCTATAACTACTATGACCGGAACCGGTCCCACCCCAACATGGGCTATGAGTATATCGCCCTGGGGCAGGGGCTGGCCCTGGACTCCGCCGACGCCTTCCCTTCCTCTGACCAGGAGATGATGGAGAAGATCGTGCCCATGTTTGTGGACCAGGACCCGTTCATGGTCTATTGCCTCACGGTGAGCGGCCACCTGAACTATAACCTGGAGGAGAACGCCATGGCCCGGAAGCACTGGGACGAGGTGAAGGACCTGCCCTACAGCGACAGCGTCAAGTGCTATCTGGCCTGCCAGCAGGAGCTGGAGCTGGCGGTGAAGAGCCTGGTGGACCAGCTGGACGCGGCGGGCAAGCTGGACGACACGGTGATCGTCCTGTCCGCCGACCACTACCCCTATGGTCTCACCGACGAGGAGTACAGCGAGCTGCTGGGCCACGCCGTGGACCCGGTGTTCGAGATATACGAGAACACCCTGATCCTGTGGAACAGCCAGATGAAGGAGCCGGTGGAGGTGGACAAATACTGCTCCAGCCTGGACATCGCGCCCACTCTGTCCAACCTGTTCGGCCTGGAGTATGACTCCCGGCTGATGATGGGCACGGACATCCTGTCTGACCAGGCGGGGATGGTCATCTTCTCCAACTACAGCTTTATCTGTCAGGACGGGTGGTATAACTCGGTGGCCGACGAATACCGCCGCTGGGACGGGGCCGAGCCGGACATGAGCGTGGCCGCGGCCAAACTGGCGGAGGTGCAGAACCGGGTGGCCTATTCGGCGGTGATCCTGGATTATGACTATTACCGGCTGCTGTTCTGGGACGTGCGGCCCGTCAAGGCGAAAACGGGATAAACGGCCCTTGTGGGGCGGGGGAGAAGGGCCCCCGCCCCGCCGCCGTTCTCCACAGAAAAACCCCAGGTAAAATACAAGAGAAATTTGGGGAAAAATGATTGACATTTCCGGGGGGAACAGATATAGTTGAGCTTGCTATCTACCTGACGCTTTGTTTCGCAGGGAGGGACGGAGCGATGAAACAAGGGAGCTGAAAACGAAAAAATTTTCCGAAATGGGGGAGGATACATGTCCAAAGAGTTGATCCGCCTGGACAACTGTACCATGGCTTTCGACAACGAGATCGTGCTCGACAACATCAACCTGTATATCAATGATAAGGAATTCCTCACGCTGCTTGGCCCCAGTGGATGCGGCAAGACCACCACCCTGCGCATCATCGGTGGTTTTCAAACGCCCACCTCTGGCGATGTGCTGTTCGACGGCGTGAGGATGAATTCTGTCCCGCCCCACAAGCGGGCCATCAATACGGTCTTTCAGAAATACGCCCTGTTCCCCCATCTCAACGTGTATGAGAACATCGCCTTTGGCCTGCGCATCCCCAAGGCGGACGCCAAGGGCAAAAAGGTGAAGCTGCCCGAGAAAGAGATCCACGACCGGGTCATGGAGATGCTGGAGATCGTGAACCTGCGGGGCTTTGAAAAGCGGCACATCGCCGCCCTGTCCGGCGGCCAGCAGCAGCGGGTGGCCATCGCCCGGGCCCTGGTGAACCGGCCCAAGGTCCTGCTGCTGGACGAGCCCTTGGGCGCCCTGGACCTGAAGCTGCGCAAGGATATGCAGAACGAGCTCAAGCGTATCCAGCAGGCCATGGAGATCACCTTTATCTATGTGACCCACGACCAGGAGGAGGCCCTGGCCATGTCTGACACGGTGGTGGTCATGGACAAGGGCAAGATCCAGCAGATCGGCACCCCCGAGGACATCTATAACGAGCCCAAGAACGCCTTTGTGGCCGACTTCATCGGCGAGTCCAACATCATCGACGGCATCATGCGCGCCGACGGCGTGGTGGAGATCTTCAACCGGCGCTTTCAGTGTCTGGACGGCGGCTTTGCCCCGGACGAGGCGGTGGACGTGGTCATCCGGCCCGAGGACGTGGACATCGTCCCCGAGGACCAGGGCCAGCTGAAGGGCACCGTGACCAACGTGACCTTTAAGGGCATGCAGTATGACATCATCGTGGACTTTTATGGCTTTAAGTGGCTGATCCAGACCACCGACCTGTCCCCCGTGGGCAGCCGCATCGGCATCAAGATCGACCCCGACGGCTTTCACGTGATGAAGAAGAGCCAGTATTCCGGCCTGTTCGGGGACTCTTCCTCCTATTCCGAGGAGTATGAGGAGATCTCCGATGCCACCTTTGATCCCGAGGAAGGGGATCAGGAGGGCGGAGATGAAGAATAAACGCTCCTGGCTGGCCGCCCCCTATGTGGTGTGGATGGCCCTGTTCACCGTGATCCCCATTGTGATGATGGTGGTCTACGCCTTTACCCAGGAGATCGTGGTAGACGCCGAGACCGGGGAGAAGGCCGTTCGCTTTACCCTGAACAACTTTGCCCAGATGGGCGCCTACACCGTGGTGTTCCTGCGCTCCTTCAAGCTGGCCCTCATCGCCACCGCCATCTGCCTGCTCATCGGCTATCCCATCTCCTATTGGATGGCGAAAGAGGGGCCCCAGTTCCAGAAGGCAGCCATGGCCCTTATTATGCTGCCCATGTGGATGAACTTTCTGCTGCGGACCTATGCCTGGATGTCCATTCTGGAGAACACCGGCCTGCTGAACCGGCTGTTCCAGGCCATCGGCCTGATCGACCTGGTGAACCACATCTTCGGCACCGAATTTCAGTATTTCCCCATGATCAACACCCAGGGGGCGGTGGTGCTGGGCATGGTGTATAACTATCTGCCCTTTATGATCCTGCCCATCTACTCCGTCATCATCAAGATGGACAACTCCCTGCTGGAGGCGGCCCAGGACCTGGGGGCCAACTCCTCCCTGACCTTCCGCAAGGTCATCCTGCCCCTGTCTCTGCCCGGGGTGCTCTCCGGCATCACCATGGTGTTTGTCCCCGCGGTGTCCACCTTTGCCATCTCCCGCCTGCTGGGCGGCAACAACCAGACGCTGCTGGGCAACCTCATTGAGATGCAGTTTGTGGGCACGGCCTATAACCCCCACCTGGGCAGCGCCATCGCCATGGTGATGATGGTCATTGTGGTGGTCTGTATGTATGTGATGAATCGCTTTGGCGAGGGCGAGGAACAGGCGGTGATGCTATGAGTCTGAAACAACGTCCGTCCCTGTTTGGGCGCATCTCTATGGGGCTGGTGTTCCTGTTTCTCTATGCCCCCATTTTCGTGCTGATCGTCTTCTCCTTCAACAACTCCAAAAGCCGCACCGTGTGGCAGGGCTTTACCCTGAAGTGGTATGCCGAGCTGTTCCAGGACAGCCAGATCATGAACTCCCTGTACACCACCCTTTTGGTGGCCCTGCTGTCGGCGGCCATCGCCACCGTGGCGGGCACCTTCGCCTCCATCGGCTTTTACAACATGAAGCGCCGGGTGCGGGAGCCCCTGATGACGGTGAACAACATTCCCATGATGAATGCGGACATCGTCACCGGTGTAAGCCTGTGTCTGTTCTTTGTGGCGGCCTTTGCGGGCTGGAACAGCTTTGTCACCTGGATGGAGCAGACCTATCGCCTGACGGCCCCACGGCTGTCCATGGGCTTTGGCACGCTGCTCATCGCCCACGTGAGCTTTAACATCCCCTATGTGATCCTGTCCGTCATGCCCAAGCTGCGGCAGATGGACAAAAACCTCATCGATGCGGCCCAGGACCTGGGCTGTACCTGGATGCAGGCGTTCTGGAAGGTGGTGGTGCCCGAGATCAAGCCGGGCATCGTCAACGGGATGCTCATCGCCTTTACTATGAGCGTGGATGACTTTGTCATCTCCTATTTCACCGCCGGGCCCAAGACCAGCACCCTGGCCATGACCATCTACGGCATGGCCAAGCGGCGCATCAGCCCCAAAATGAACGCCGTGTCCACATTGCTGTTCGTGTCCGTCCTGCTGCTGCTGATCATCGTCAACGTGCGGGAGGCCCGGCAGGAGAAGGCCCGCCAGGCCAAGCACTGAGCGGGGCAATCTGGTCTTTCCGGCCTGAGGCCGAGAGATATATTTATTTGGGAGGAATGATCCATTGAAGAAAATCGTAGCCTTGACCCTCGCCTGTACCACGGCGATGGGCCTGTTCCTGTCCGGCTGTGCCATGGAGGATGACACCGCCGGTTCCAACAGCAGCAGCACCGGCACACAGCGTGAGGTGGTCGTGTGCGGCTGGGGTGAAAACATCGACGAGGACCTGTTTGACCTGTTCGAGGAAAAGACGGGCATCAAAGTGATCTATCAGACCGCCGAGAGCAACGAGATGATGTACTCCAAGGTGGCCATGGGCGGCTCCGGGTACGACGTGATCGTGCCCTCTGACTATATGATCGCCCAGATGGCCGAGGAGGGCCTGCTGGCCGAGCTGGATTTTGACAACATCCCCAATTTCAGCCTGATCGCAGACCGGTTCAAGAACCTGCCCTATGACCCGGAGAACCTGTACTCCGTGCCCTATACCTGGGGCACCCTGGGTCTCATCTATAATCCCACCCTGATTGGCGGCGACGTGGACAGCTGGGGCGCTCTGTTCGACAGCCAGTACGCCGGGAAAACGGCCATGATCGGCAATCCCCGTGACGCCATGGCCGCCGCCCTGATGTATCTGGGCTATTCCATCAACACCGATGACCAGACCCAGATCCAGGAAGCCTATCAGCTCATTGCCGACGCCAAGGCCAACGGCCAGTATCAGGGCTTCTTCATGGACGAGATCTATGATAAGATGGAAGTGGGCGAGACCGCCCTGTGCACCTACTACGCCGGGGATTACCTGTCCATGTATATGAACAACCCCGACCTGAAGTATGTGGTGCCCAAGGAGGGCTCCAACTGGTTCGTGGACGCCATGGTGGTGCTGAAGGATGCCAAGCACAAGACCGAGGCGGAGGAGTGGATCAACTTTATCTGCTCCACCGAGGCCTCCCTGCGGAACATGGACTTCATCTGGTACGCCTCCCCCAACCAGGAGGCCCTGGAGCAGTACCCCGCCTATTATGAGGAACAGACCGGGGAGAAGCTGCCGGACGAGGTCTATCAGGTGATGGCCGCCCCCCAGGAGGTGCTGGACCAGTGCGAGATGTATCTCAACCTGCCCGCCGACACCCGTACCCTGTATAACGACCTGTGGACCCAGATGGGCATCGAGTGACCCAGACTTTACAAAGCGCCGATCAGAGATGGTCGGCGCTTTTGTTTTTAAATCGTTTACAAACTGTTCTCGGTTTCGTGAAAACTCGACGTCTCGCTTCTGCTAGAATAGGGGCAGATCGGAGCTGAAACGCCCGGTCCGGCATCCGCCTGAAAGTCCGCGGCGAAAAAACCGCGGCCCAAAGCAAACAGAGAACATAGGCGCGTTTAAGCGCCGCCCACTGCCGCCCCCGGGCCGTGCCCCGGGGCGGCAGACCAAAAACAGCCCGCCCAATAACTGGGACGGTGAACATATAACGAAAATCTTACGCCCCGCCCGGCCCTGGACATCCAGCGCCGGGCGGGACTGTTTTTTGAAAATTCAGGGATAAAATCTCTCGCATTTCATAGCATTTTCCCTTCTTTTGTGCTATACTACAAAATTAGCACTGTGCCGCCCTTTTTCGACGAGAAACAAGGGCTTTGGAGGGGGCTGTCTATGATCCAGGAAAATCAGCGGCTGCTGAACCAGCTGAACGTCATCAGCGACGGGGTGCTGGTGCTGCTGTCCTTTTTGTTCGGCTATTGGGTGCGCTTTTATGTGTTGACCGGGGGGACCCGCTCGGTGCCCTTCCGCTTCTATCTGGCGGCGGCCTGTGCGTTAGTGCCCCTGCACCTGCTGACCTATAGCTTTGCCAATCTGTACACCCCCCACCGGAAGGTCCGGCTGGGGAGCGAGCTGCGCCGGCTGTTCTTCTGCAACTGCCTGGACTTTGTCATTTTGCAGATGTTCCTCTATCTGCTGCGGGGCACCGACTTCTCCCGCATGGCCATGGCCCTGTTCTTCCTGGCGGTGAACGTCACCGTGGGCGGCAAGCGGATGGTGGTGCGCACCGCCCTGCACCGGTTCCGGGCCAGCGGCTATAACCAAAAGCACATCGTCATCGTGGGCAGCGGCGACATTGCCCGGGACTGCGTACGCCGCATCCGCCAGAGCCCGGAGTTTGGCTACACCCTGCTGGGCTATGTGTCAGACCGGAAGAACTGGTCCGCCCTGCCGTACCTGGGCACCTTTGACCAGCTGGACGGCTATCTGTCCCGGACCAAGCCCGACGAGGTCATCGCCGGACTGGGGGCGGAGGACTATGAGCGGATGCCCCTGGTCATTCAGGCCTGCGAGCACACGGGGACCAAGCTGTCCCTCATTCCGTTTTACGCCAAGTATATGCCGCCCCACCCCCAGTTCGACAGCTTGAACGGCCTGCCCCTCATCAACCTGCGGCGCATCCCCCTGGACAACCTGGGCAACGCCTTTATGAAGCGGGCCATGGACATCGCGGGCGCACTGGTGCTCATTGTCCTGTCCTCCCCGGTGATGCTCTTTGCCGCCATTGGGGTCAAGTTCAGCTCCCCCGGGCCGGTCATCTTCCGGCAGAAGCGGGTGGGCCTGAACAAAAAGCCCTTTTATATGTACAAGTTCCGGTCCATGCGGGTGAACGCCAGCTCGGACACGGGGTGGAGCACCAACTCCGACCCCCGGAAGACCCGGTTCGGTTCCTTCATCCGTAAGTTCTCCATCGACGAGCTGCCCCAGTTTTTCAACGTGCTCAAGGGGGACATGAGCCTGGTGGGCCCCCGGCCGGAGCTGCCCCACTTTGTGGACCAGTTCAAGGAGGAGATACCCCTGTACATGGTCAAGCACCAGGTCCGCCCGGGCATCACCGGCTGGGCCCAGGTGAACGGCCTGCGGGGGGACACCTCCATCAAGGAGCGCATTGAGCACGACGTGTATTACATCGAAAACTGGTCCATCCTGCTGGATATCAAAATTTTGTTCCTCACCCTGTTCAAGGGGTTTGTCAACCAAGAAAAATTAAACTGAAAACCGGAGGCAACGCCATGTCCAAGAAGAGACCCAATTCCGCCGCTGCGGCGGATCGGTTCCGGCCCGCAGCCTTTTTCCTGCCCGGGCTGGTCCTGTTCCTGTTCACCGCCCTGACTACCATCAACGCCATTAAGATCCCCGCCCTGCTGGCCCTGGTCGTAACGGCCCTGGCCCTGCTGGGCTGCATGCAGCAGCTGCGCCAGCGGCTGACCTGGATCGTGGCCGCCGTGGCCCTGTTCGTGGCCATCAACGGCATCTCCACCCTGTATTCCGTATCCGGGCAGTTCGCTCTGCAGGACTTTCTGCCCATCGTCTGCGCCTTCTGCGTGTTCGTGCTCATCCTGGCCTTTGAGCCGGGGCAGAAGGGCCTGATCGGCCGCCGGGCCGGGGGCATGTTCGCCGTGAGCACCGCCCTGGCCTCTCTGCTGAGTATCGACCAGCTGTCCACCCGGTTCCTCAGCTCCCCCTTCCTGTGGCTGATGAACAAATTCAGCACCGACTATGTGGACGTGGGCGGCGTGGAGACCGGCGTGCGTATGGTGTCCATCTACCGCAACCCCAACATTTTCGCCGGGTGCATCGGCCTGGGCGTGCTGCTGTCCCTGGGGCTGGCGGTGACCGAGGAGCGGAAGGGGGCCCGCCGGGGCTATCTGGCCTGTCTGGCCCTGAACGCCCTGGCCTTTGTGCTGTCCTTCAGTATGGGCGCCAGCGGCGCCATCGTGGCCGCCTTCATCATCTATCTGGTTCTGGAGCTGCCCCAGCGCCGTGCCGGTCTGCTGCTGACCATGCTGGAGACCCTGGTCCTCACGGTGATCGCGGCCTTCCCCATCTATCTCACCGCCTTTGACGGCTGGAACGGCTTTAACCCCGTGCCCCTGGTCTGTGCCGTCCTGGCCGCCGCCCTGCTGATCGTCCTGGACGAGCGCCTGGGCCGGAAGCTGGCCGACGTCCTGTCCGGCCACGGCAAGATTTTCGCCGTGGTAGTGGTGGCCCTGGCTGCCCTGCTGGCCATCTATGCCTTCCTGTCCATGACGGTCACCGGAGGCACCACCCTGAACGCCGGGGAGCGCCTGCGCCGGTCCGCCTATCCCGCCGCCGGGACCTATTCCCTGGCGGTGCAGGCCGGCGGCGACGTGTCCGTGACCATCGAGAGCCAGAACATGCAGGACACCATGATGCACACCAGCTCTGTGCTGTATGAGGGCAGCGCCGACGGGGCCTCCTTCACCGTGCCCGAGGACAGCATGGTGGTCTATTTCAACTTCTCCGCCGACCAGACCACGGCAATCGACTCCGCCCAATTCCAGGGGGAGGCCGGTTCCGGCTCCGTCCCCCTGGGCTATAAGCTGCTGCCCGGCTTCATCGCCAACCGTATGCAGGGTCTGCGGGCCAACCAGAACGCCATCCAGCGTCTGGTCTTCTTCCAGGACGGCATGAAGCTGTTCCGACAGAGCCCCATCCTGGGCCTGGGTCTGGGCGGCTTCCAGAACAACGTGTACAGCGTCCAGAACTTCTATTACACCACCAAGTATATCCACAACCACTATATCCAGGCCCTGGTGGACACGGGCGTGGTCGGCTTTGCGGCCTTTGTCATTATGCTGCTGCTGCCCGCCGCCGCTGTGGTCCGGGCACGGGTGCGCCGGGAGGAGGAACCCCTCATCGCCCCCCTGGGGGCGGCCATGGTGTTCATGGCGATTCATGGCGGCGTGGAGGTGGTGTTCTCCAGCAGCTATTTCCTGCCCATCGCCCTGGGCGTCATCGCCATGATCAGCCTGTGCTGCGGCCAGCCCATGGCTCTGCCCTGCTCCCCCAAGGCGGGCAAGTGGGCGGTGCGCATCGCGGCCCTGCCGGTGCTGGCCTATGCCCTGCTGCTGGGGGGCAACCTGTTCGCCACCCGGCTCATCGCCCAGCCCACCTATGCCAACCTGTCCATGGCCATCGCCATGGACCCCTTCCAGCGGGACGACTATATGACCAGCTATGTGGTCAACGCCCTCACCCAGGAGGACGTGCCCGACGCCGTCATGACCCAGGCGGAGAAGTGGGCCGCCAAGCTGGAAGAGGTGGACTCCAACAGTACCCCCCTCTATCTGGCCCAGGCCTATTTCCAGCGGGGGGAGACCGACAAGGCCTATGCCATGCTGGAGAAGTATGTGGACTTTGTCCCCACCCAGGAGACCACCTGGGACGACGCCTTCCTGCTGCTGTTCCAGTATTCTGACGACAGCCAGGAGTCCATGGACCACATCCTGGCCTTCCAGCAGCGGATGAACGACTGGAACGAGAACCACATGGGCACCATCACCCTCAGCCCCCAGGTCCAGGCGGCTCTCACCGTCTTCACCATGGACTAAAGCAAATAAAAATTGGCGCACACTCATCGAGTGTGCGCCGATTTTTTAGCTTCAAACAAGGGCGGGAGCGGGAGAGAGCAGCCGGTCATACTCCGCCATGACACAGGGGAAGACGGCCTCCAGGCGGAAGGGCTCCATGGCTTTTTGTCCGGCCTGGCCCAGGCTCCGGGCCAGCTGGGGGTCATCCATTAGAATTTGAATCTGCCGGGCGCAGGCGGCGGCGTCCCCATAGGGATAGAGCAGGCCGCTTTTCCCGTGGCAGATCAGGTCCCGATGCCCCTTCACGTCGGAGGCCACGGCGGGCAGGCCGCAGTGCATGGACTCCATCAGGTTGAAGGGCAGCCCCTCGCTGCGGCTGGAGGGGACCACGGCGTTGGCCGCGGCGTACCAGGCCGCCATGGACACGTGGCCGGGGAAAACCACCCGGCGCTCCACCCCCAGCTCACGGGCCAGAGCCTGGCAGGAGGGCAGCAGGTCCCCCTGGCCGGGGAGCAGCAGGGCCGCCCGCTCCGGCAGCCGGGCCAGGGCGCGGAGCAGCACCGCCTGGCTCTTCCGCCGGGAGAACTCCGCCCCATAGACCAGCAGAAAGCGGTCCGGGCCAAAGCCCAGCTCCTCCCGCAGGGCCAGCCCCGCCTGTGGGTCGGCCCGGTCCAGGGGGGAGAAGTCCACCCCCATGCCCGGGATGTTGGCCACCCGGCGGCCCAGGCGGTGGGCGCTGGCATAATCAAAGTCCCACCGGTTCATGGTGAGCACCAGATCGGTGACGGGGGCGGTGAGCTTTTCCGCCCCGGCCAGCAGGGCGGTTTTGGCGGCGGAGGTGTTCTGATCGAATAAGTACCCGTGGGCGATGCAGACCACCCGGGGGCGCTTGGACTTGGGCAGGGCCTCCACCGCCAGGCGGGTGAAAAAGGCGGCCAGGGCGGTGTGGCAGCTGACCAGATCGTACTCCCCGGAGGCCAGCAGCCGCCGGATTTGAGCCGCTGCCGCCAGATTTTTTGGGGAGGTCATCTTCTTCTCCAGGGAGAGGGGGACGGCACGGGCAAGCTCCGGCAGGTCCGCCGGGGCCCCGCCGCAGGCCCCGTCCACCAGATAGCCCCGATCCGCCAGCGCCCGGAGATAGGGCCGGTGAAAGTTGGCCAGATGGGACCAGGTGGAGGCGGTGAACAGAATCCTCCGCCCCGGCGCAGCATGGATATCGACGGCCATGGGGCCACCTCCTCTTGAAAATCGTGATAAAATCAACCCCATTTTAACAGAATGGGGCGTGGATTACAAGGCGGGGGACCGACCAGACAGATTTTCCCGCCAGAGGACATAGAAGGTCACGTCTGCCTCCGGGTCGGTGAGGGGGATGTTCACCCGTCCGGGGTAGGCGGCGTTGCGGTTTAAGAAGTAGTCGGTGGTGAAGCAGGGGAGGGAGGAGGCCCGCACCAGCTCGTCGAACACCGACTCCTCCGTCTGCACCAGGAATTTGGAGGCGGGCATCTTCTCCCGGCACAGGGCGTCCCAAAAGCCCAGCTGGGTGCGCAGAAGAAAGTTGAAGCCGTTGATGTCCCCAAAGGTCAGGCGCTCCCCCTGGGCCAGCTGGTGGTCTGACGGGACGCAGACGAACAGCCGCTCCCGCAGGAAGGGCCGGGCGGGGGCGTCCTGCGGCTGAAAGGGCAGCACGGCCACGTCGCAGCTGCCCTCGCGCCAGGCGGACAGCACCTCGTCATTCCGGCAGACGGCGGCGGAGACCGTCATGTGGGGCCACCTGGCGTTTAATCGGGGCAGCAGCTCCCACAGGGGGGCGGGGGCGCAGGAGCGGACGGCCAGGGTGTGCTGCCGGGCATCAAAGGCCCGGACCTCTGTCACGGCCCGCTCCGCCTCCTCCAGCAGCCGCCGGGCCTGCTCCGCGGCCACCTTGCCCGTCTCGTTGAGAGGTGGGCTATCGCAGCATCGACACCGCCCAGGCCTATTACAACGAGGCGGGCGTGGGCCAGGCCCTGAAGGAGAGCGGCCTGCCCCGGGAGGAGTTCTTCCTGACCACCAAGGTGTGGATCACCAACGCGGGCTATGACCAGGCCAAGGCGTCCATCCAGCAGTCCATGGACAAGCTGGGCACCGACTATCTGGATCTGCTGCTCATCCACCAGCCCTTCGGGGACTACTATGGCACCTATCGGGCCATGGAGGAGCTGTATGACCAGGGCAAGCTGCGGGCCATCGGCGTGTCCAACTTCGGCCCGGACCGCTATCTGGATATCCAGCACTTTGCCCGCATCAAGCCCGCCGTGAACCAGATCGAGACCCACGTGTTCCAGCAGCAGAAAATTGCCCGGGAGTATCTGAAGAAATACGGCTGCCAGGTCGAGTCCTGGGGCCCCTTTGCCGAGGGCCGGAAGGACATGTTCACCAACCCCGTCCTCACCGCCATCGGCCGGAAGTACGGCAAGACCGCCGCCCAGACCGCCCTGCGTTTCCTGATGCAGAGCGACGTGGTGGTCATCCCCAAGTCCGTCCACAAGGACCGGATGCAGCAGAACTTTGATCTGTTCGACTTCACCCTGTCGGCGGAGGACATGGCGGCCATCCAGGCCCTGGACGGCGGCGAGAGCCTGTTCTTCTCCCACTACGACCCCAAGACGGTGGAGTGGTTCATGTCTATCCTGTAAATTTCAGCTTGCAGTCAAAAAGACGAGGTCCCCCGTATGCAGCGGGAGACCTCGTTTTACTGTCAGCGGCAGGAGCCGCCTTTTTTCTTTTTTTCGCCGCAGTGGCAGCAGTCGCCGCAGCAGCGGCCCTTTTTGGAGGTGGCTGTGCGGAAGGCGAAGACCAGCATCAGGCCCACTCCTCCGCCGATCAGGATGTCCCAGCCGTTCATAGGCCCACCCCCAGCAGCAGACCGACCAGGTGGACGATGGAGGCGGCGACCCAGGCCAGAGCGCACTGCCACACCACCACGGCCACGGCCCAGCGGGTCCCCAGCTCCCGCTTGATGGAGGCGATGGCGGCCACGCAGGGGGTGTACAGCAGACTGAACACCAGCAGGCAGGCGGCGGCCAGAGGGCTGAGGGCGGCGGTGATGCTGCCGCCGAAGAGCACCTCCAGGGTGGAGACCACGCTCTCCTTGGCCATCACGCCGCAGATAAGGGCGGTGCAGATGCGCCAGTCCCCCAGGCCCAGGGGGGCAAACAGGGGGGCGATGGCCCCGGAGACCACGGCCAGGATGCTGTGGGCGGAGTCAGAGACCATGTTCAGGTGCAGGTCAAAGCTCTGCAGGAACCACACCGCTACCGTGGCGATGAGGATGATGGAGAAGGCCCGCTGCAAAAAGTCCTTGGCCTTTTCCCACAGCAGCTGGGTCACGTTTTTCAGCCCGGGCAGGCGATAGTTGGGCAGCTCCATGACAAAGGGGATGGGCTCGCCCCGGAACAGGGTCTCTTTATAGACCAGGGCGGCCAGGATGCCGATGAGGATGCCCAGGATGTACAGCCCCGCCATGATCAGTCCGCCCCGGCCGGGGAAAAAGGCGCTGACGAAAAAGGCATAGATGGGCAGCTTGGCGGTGCAGCTCATAAAGGGGGTGAGGAGGATGGTCATCTTCCGGTCCCGCTCGCTGGTGAGGGTGCGGGTGGACATCACCGCCGGGACGGTGCAGCCAAAGCCGATGAGCATGGGCACGATGCTCTTGCCCGACAGGCCGATCTTCCGCAGCAGTTTGTCCATGACAAAGGCCACCCGGGCGATATAGCCGCTGTCCTCCATCATGGACAGGAAGAAGAACAGGGTGACGATGATGGGCAGAAATCTGAGCACGCTGCCCACACCGGTGAAGATGCCGTCGATGACCAGGCTGTGGATGGCCGGATTCACATGGACGGCGGTGAGCCAGGCGTCCGCCGCTGCGGACAGACGGTCTATGCCCGTCGCCAGCAGGTCCTGGAGCCAGGCTCCCACTACGTTGAAGGTGAGATAGAACACCAGGACCATGATGCCCAGAAAACAGGGGATGGCGGTGTATTTTCCGGTGAGCACCTGGTCAATGCGTTCGCTGCGCAGCCGCTCCCGGCTCTCACGGGGCTTGACCACCGTCTGTTCGCACAGGCGCTCGATGAATTCAAAGCGCATATCGGCGATGGCGGCGCTGCGGTCCAGGCCCCGCTCGGTCTCCATCTGCTGGACGATGTGCTCCAGCAGCTCCAGCTCGTTCTGGTCCAGGTGCAGCTGCTTTAAGATCAGGGGGTCGCCCTCGATGGCCTTGGTGGCGGCAAAGCGCCCGGGCAGCCCCGCCGCCTGGGCGTGGTCCTCGATGAGGTGGATGACGGCGTGGATGCACCGGTGGACGGCTCCGCCGTGGTCCTCCTTGCCGCAAAAGTCCTGCTTCAGGGGCTGCTCCTGATATTTGGCGATGTGGATGGCGTGCTGCACCAGCTCGTCCACCCCCTCGTTCTTGGCCGCCGAGATGGGGATGACGGGGATGCCCAGCATGGCCTCCATGGCGTTCACGTCGATAAAGCCCTGGTTGCCCACCACCTCGTCCATCATGTTCAGGGCCAGCACCATGGGCACGTCCATCTCCAGCAACTGCATAGTGAGATACAGGTTGCGCTGGATGTTGGTGGCGTCCACGATGTTGATGATGGCCCGGGGCTTCTCCTCCAGCACAAAGTTCCGGGAGACGATCTCCTCGCTGCTGTAGGGGGACATGGAATAGATGCCCGGCAGGTCGGTGACCAGGGTGTTGGGATGGCCCAGGATGGACCCGTCCTTCCGGTCCACCGTCACGCCTGGGAAGTTGCCCACATGCTGCCGGGCGCCGGTGAGCTGGTTGAACAGCGTGGTCTTGCCGCAGTTTTGGTTGCCCACAAGGGCATAGGTGAGGGTCACGTCGTCGGGCAGGGGGTGCTCCTCCGCCTTGTCGTGGGACCAGCCGTTCTCGCCCAGGCCGGGGTGGGTCCGGTCCGGGGCACGGTCCGTCCCCTGGTGGCTGCGGGTGCGGTGCTGGATGGGATCTACGGCGATCTGCTCCGCCTCGGACAGGCGGAGGGTCAGCTCATAGCCGTGGATCTGCAGCTCCATGGGGTCGCCCATGGGGGCCAGCTTGACCACCGTCACCTCCGCCCCGGGCACCATGCCCATGTCCAAAAAGTGCTGGCGCAGGGCGCCGTCGCCCCCCACCTGTCGGATCACGGCGCTTTTTCCAACGCCTAATTCTCGTAATGTCATGGCATCTGCTCCCTTGCTGTGAAATGCTTTCTTCCTTGTTTTTGGCAGTTACTTGAAACTCCCCTCCCCAGAAGAGCCACAAGTTAGAATCAGTATAGTGGAGCGGCATAAAAAAGTCAATTCAAGGGCTTTTTTGATTGTGGTCCCGGCTCAAATGGGCTATGATAAGGCATAAGAACAACGCAGGAGAGGAGATGATCCCGTGGATCTGTCAGATCTGGTGCAGAAACAGAAAGCCTGGTTCCAGACGGGGGCCACCCAGAGCCTGGAGGCCCGTCAGACGGCCCTGAAGGCCCTGTATGAGACGGTGAAGAATATGGAGGGGGACGTCGCCCGGGCGCTGGAGCGGGACCTGGGCAAGGCCCCATGCGAGAGCTATCTGTGCGAGACGGGGCTGGTCCTCCACGAAATTCGCTATCACCTGGCCCATGTGAAAGGCTGGATGCGGTCCCGGCCAGGACCGACGCCCTGGCTCCACTTCCCCGCCCACAGCGAGGTGCGGCCCCGGCCTCTGGGGGTGTCCCTCATCATCAGCCCGTGGAACTATCCCTTCCACCTGTGTCTCATGCCACTTATCGGGGCGCTGTCGGCGGGGTGCTGCGCGGTGGTCAAGCCGTCGGAGTACGCCCCGGCCACGGCGGAGGTGGTGGAGCAGGTGCTGAAGCGGGCCCTGCCCCAGGAGCAGGCGGCGGTGGTCCAGGGGGGCCGGGAGGAGACGGAAAAACTGCTGGAGCAGCCCTTTGACCACATCTTCTTCACCGGCTCCCAGGCGGTGGGCAAGGCGGTGATGGCGGCGGCAGCCAAAAACCTCACCCCCGTCACCCTGGAGCTGGGGGGCAAAAGCCCGGTGATCTTGGACCACACCGCCGACCTGAAGACGGCGGCCCGGCGCATTGCCTTCGGCAAAGTCTTGAATGCGGGCCAGACCTGCGTGGCCCCGGACTATCTGCTGCTGGAGCAGGGGCTGCAAGAGAAGTTCCTGGCCCACTACCGGGCGGCCCTGGAGGACTTTTTCCCCGGCGGGAATCTAAGCCAGATGGCCCGCATCGTTTCCCGGCGGCATTTTGCGGAGAAAAAGGCCCTGCTGGCCGGACAGAACGCCGCCATCGGCGGGGGGTGGGACGAGGAGACGGGGAAGATATCCCCCACGGTGCTGGTGGATGTTGACCCGGCCTCCCCGGTGATGCAGGAGGAGATCTTCGCCCCCATCCTGCCGGTGATCCCCTGGCGGACGCTGGACGAAGCCATCGCCTTTGTGCAGGCGCGTCCCCGGCCCCTGGCCCTCTACCTGTTCACCAGGGACAAGAGGGCGGAGCGCCGGGTGCTGGAGGAGTGCGACTTTGGCGGCGGCTGCGTCAACGACACCATTATCCATCTGGCCTCTCCCGGTCTGCCCTTCGGCGGCGTGGGCCCCTCCGGCATGGGGCAGTATCACGGGAAGTACAGCTTCGACGCTTTCAGCCATTTCCAGGCCATCGTCCACCGGGGGAACCGGCCCCATATCCCGGTGCGGGACCTGCCCTATACGAAAGAAAAGGAGCGGCTGGCCCGGTGGCTGCTGAAATAAAAATACCGCCCGCCCCATCGATTCACAAATGAGGCGGGCGGTGTGTCGTTTTCAATCAGAGCAGCTCCTCCGCCAGCTGGGTGAGCTGCCGGCGGCTGTCTTCGTTCAGGGCGCTGCGGATGGTGACGGCGGTGGGGCAGAGGGTGATGTTCTTCATCTCCTCCAGCCTGGCCCGCATGAGCCGGGCGGCGGTGGGGGCCCAGGAGCCGTTCTCCATCAGGCCGACCTTGCGGCCCTGGAAGTTTTTCGCCTTCAGGTGGTTCAGCAGCTCCTCCACCGGGGGGAACAGGCCGCCGTCATAGGTGATCCCGGCCAGCACCAGCTTGCCGCAGTAGAAGGCCTGGGTCAGGGCGTCGGACACATGGGTGGCGGTGAGGTCGCAGGTGGTCACGGCCACGCCCCGCTCGGTCAGGATGTCGGCCAGGGCCAGGGCGGCCTGCTGGGTGTGGCCATAGATGGAGGCATAGGCCACCAGCACCCGGTCTGGCTCCTCCGGGCGATAGCTGGACCACAGGTCGTAGAGCTCCAGGCAGCGGCTGATCTCCTGGGTGAGCACCGGGCCGTGGAGGGGAAGAATGGCCTCCACCGGCAGGGGGGAGAGCTTTTTCAGCAGGGCCTGGACCTGAGCGCCGTATTTGCCCACGATGTTCAGGTAATACCGCCGGGCCTGGGGTGCCCAGGGGTCCTTCTCGGTGAGAGACAGCGCCCCAAAGCGGCCAAAGGCGTCGGCGGAGAAGAGCAGCTTTTCGCTCTCCTCATAGGTCACCATCACCTCGGGCCAGTGGACCATGGGGGCCAGGAAAAAGCGCAGCCGGTGGCTGCCCAACTCCAGCACATCCCCCTCGCCCACGGTGACCAGGCGCTGGTCCGGGGCGGCATCGGGGCCGAAGAACTGGCGCAGCATGACAAAGGTCTTGGCGTTGCCCACCAGCTTCATCTCCGGGTAGAGGGCGGCCAGGCGGGCGATGTTGGCGGCGTGGTCAGGCTCCATGTGGGAGATGATGAGATAGTCCGGGGTGCGGCCGTCCAGGGCATAGTCCAGGTTCTCCAGCCAGGCCTCGGTGACGCGGGCGTCCACCGTGTCCATCACGGCGATCTTCTGGTCGGTGATGACATAGGAGTTATAGCTCACGCCGATGGGCCGGACGGGGTACTGCCCCTCGAACAGGGCGAGATCCGGGTCGTCCACGCCCACATAGGTCACCGCGTCGGTGACAGGATAAGCGTTCATAAAAATGTCCTCCTCAAGCGCAGATTGGGAAAGGATATTTGGGTGAAAACACAGCGGCTCCGCCAAAAGGGGAGCCATTGGGCATAGTATAGCAGGGGCGGGGAGCCAGTGCAAGAGATAATTCATAAGACCGAAAAGAATGCAGGAAAAAGACGGGGAGACGTTAAAAAATACAGCGGAGACTTTGCAAGTAAAAGTGCCGCCGGTTTGTGCAAAATGTCTCTTGACTTAAAGTTGACTTTAACTAGTATGATAGGAGTATCAAAAAAGCCGCGTCGTCAGGCGCGGCGTGAGCAGAGAGGAGCAAGGACATATGGCGGCACTGATCGCGTTTTATTCCCGGGCGGACGAGAACTATTTCGGCGGCGACCTGCGCTATATCAAGGTGGGCAACACCCAGCGGGCGGCGGAGATGATCCAGGAGGCCGTGGGCGGGGAGCTGTTCCAGATCCGGCAGCAGGAGCCCTATTCCGCCGACTATCGCACCTGCGTGGACCAGGCCAGACGGGACTGGCAGGAGAAGGCCCGGCCCGCCCTGGCGGCCTTTCCCGAAAGCCTGGAGGGCTATGACGACATCTATCTGGGCTATCCCAACTACTGCGGGGACATGCCCATGGCGGTGTATACGTTTCTGGAGCACTTTGACTGGTCCGGCAAGCGCATCCACCCC
The DNA here is from genome assembly GCA_900549405.1 of uncultured Eubacteriales bacterium. GTDB lineage: Bacteria > Bacillota > Clostridia > Oscillospirales > Oscillospiraceae > Lawsonibacter. The sequence goes on from URNZ01000002.1 coordinate 50,341, forward strand.
TTCTGCACCCACGAGGGCAGCGGCATGAGCGGCACCGAGGGCAAGATCGCCCAGACCTGCCCCGGGGCGACGGTGTGCAAGGGCCTGGCCATCCACGGCTCCCACATCGAGGACAGCCGCAAGACCATCCAGAGCTGGGCCGCGGGCAAATAAAAAACCAAAAAGCAAGATAGAAAGCACGGAGGTAAGCGTTATGAAAATTCAGGACAAGCAGAGCTTTGAGCAGCAGAATATGTTCGGCACCGGCACGGCCAACACCGCCTATGCCCAGTTTTTCATCGGGGATTCCTTCCTGAACCCCCTCACCGACCCCAAGGGCGGCCTGTTCGCCGCCAACGTGACCTTTGAGCCCGGCTGCCGCAACAACTGGCACATCCACCACGCGACAAAAGGCGGCGGCCAGCTGCTGCTGTGTACCGCCGGCGAGGGCTGGTATCAGGAGGAGGGCAAGCCCGCCGTCAGCCTGAAGCCGGGCAGCGTCATCATGATCCCCGCCAACGTGAAGCACTGGCACGGGGCCAAGGCGGACAGCTGGTTCAGCCACATCGCCGTGGAGGTCCCCGGTGAGGACTGCAAAAACGAGTGGTGTGAGCCTGTCAGCGACGAGGAGTATGGCAAGCTGGAGGGCTGAGACCCGGTCTGACAACTTAAATCGATAAAAAGGCCGCCCGCTGGAGGAAAATAAAACCTCCGGCGGGCGGCGTTTTTTGCGCGGAGAGCGCTTAGGACAGGCTTTGATACCAGGCCAGCACCGCCGCCAGGTTCTCCTCCCGCACCCGGTGGGCGCCATGGAACATCATGTCCAGCATGTCCGCCTCGTCAGGGGTGGGGTCTTCTTTGGCGGCCAGTTTTTTTCCGGCGGTCTTGACCATGACGGTCATCATTAGTCGGTAAAGTCCCCGGAGCTTCTTCAGGTCGAAGTTGCCTTGCAGGGTGAACAGGGGGAGTTCGTCGGGGATGGCCGACTTTTGCCGGACCAGGTCCGTTTGAGTGCCCGTTCGGGCCATGCCCACGGCGCAGACGGCCCGGACCCGGTATTGTTTCGCGGCGGCGGGATAGCCCTGGACCTGGCCCGCCCGGACCCAGCCCAGATAGAGGGCCTCCGCCCCGGGGGAGAGGGACTGGTCTGCCTGAGACAGGGGGAAAGCGGGCAGGCCGGTGGTCTGGGACAGCAGGGCGGCATAGCGCTGGGTGCTGCCGGTGTTGGAGGTGTAGAGAATGGCGTCCATTTTGATCGACCTTTCATTTTTATAGAGTGATGAGTTAGGAGTTAGGAACTAGGAGTTGGCGGCTCTAATAGTTTCCACCCGGGAAATGAAGCGGTCTATGTGGCTGTTCAGGGTGGCGAATACCGCCGGTTTGTCCTCCGCCCCATCATAGAGGGCGTAAAGCAGGTAGATAGGGCCGTAAAACTCCAATGCCAGCTGCGCGCCCAGGTCCGCGTCCCCGGTGAGACCCTGGAATACCTCCGCCATGTATTTGGTGGGGCCGGAGGCCAGATAGGTCTGGAACAGCTGGCCCAGGGCCGGGTCGTGATACTGCTCCAGGGTGAGCATCCGGCGGAAGGCGGCGGAAAATGGCTCCTGGGTCCAGTGGGCGAATTGAGCCTGGGTATAGGCCCGTATTTTGTCCGCCGGGGCCAGCAGATAGGCCTGCGCCGCGCCGCTGTCCCGGGCCAAGGGCATCTGATAGTCCTGGGCGCGCTGCTGGTCTAACTGGTTCATATGGGCCACGATCTGGTCTAAAATGGCCTGTTTGCTGGGAAAATGCTTATAAAGGGCCGCCTTGGTCAGCCCCAGCTGCTTTGCGATGTCGCTCATAGAGGTGCCCAGATAGCCGCTTTGGGCAAACAGCTCCAGGGCGGCGGATAAGATGCGTTCTTTTGTCTCCCCTGCCATGATATGTCCTCCTGAAAACAAAAAGTGACCGATTGGTAACTTGATTATAGTTACCGAGCGGTCACTTGTCAAGAGAAAGATCATAATGGTAGTGTGTTTTGCGCTGCACGGATGGATTTTGCCCATTTTGTCAAAAAGAGGTAGGACGGAACGCGCATAGCCGGGGCGCTGGGGGCCATGCTAGCAGTGGATGTTCCATCCACGACCCAACAAACCAAAAAAGAGAAAGGGAGAAACAAATCATGTCTAACTCTAACAACAAGGGCAACAACATCATGGTCCCCAACGCGCGCCAGGCTATGGATCAGTTCAAGATGGAGGCCGCCAGCCAGGTGGGCGTGAACCTGAAGCAGGGCTATAACGGCGACCTGACCAGCCGCGAGGCCGGCTCTGTGGGCGGCCAGATGGTGAAGAAGATGATCGAGGCCTATGAGAACGGCATGAAGTAAACCCAAGCCTGCTAAGAAGTAGGCAAGCCTGCGTCCGCCCCTTCGCGTTTGAGGGGGCGGGCGTGTTTTTTGTGAAAAGGCGACACCGGGCGGGCTTTGTCTCTTGCGGCGGGGCGGCAAGACCGATATAATGATTTTATACCCAACGGAGACATATAAGATACACGGGCGGCGGAAACGCGGCCCGGAGGAGGATATGACCATGGAGAGTAACCAGATGTTTCATGTGACCATGGGCCAGACGGCCCGGGACTATCCCGCCGGAACGACCTTTCAGACCATCGCGGACCAGGTGCAGGGGGACTATCCCCACGACATTTTGCTGGTCAACCGAAACGGCAAGCTGTGTGAGCTGCACAAAAAGCTGGACCGGGACTGCACCCTGACCATGGTCACGGCGGCGGACCGGCCGGGGATGCAGACCTATGAGCGCACCGCCCTGCTTCTGCTGCTGAAGGCCTTTTACGATATCGTAGGCCGGGATAACGTGCGCCGGGTGCGGGTGGAGTATTCTCTGAGCCACGCCCTGTTCCTGCGGGCGGCGGGGGACTTTACCCTGGACAAAGCCCTGCTGGAGCGGGTGGAGGCCCGGATGCGGACCCTGGCGGCGGAGAAGACGCCCATCGTCAAGGAGTCTATCAGCACCGACGACGGGGTAGAGCGGCTGCGGAATATGGGCATGGAGGACAAGGTCCGGCTGCTGAGCTATCGCATGAGCTCCCGGGTGAATCTGTACAGCATGGGGAACTTCACTGACTATTTCTACGGCTACATGGCCCCCCACGCGGGCTATGTGAAGTGTTTCGCTCTGGAGACGTTTGAGGACGGCTTTGTCCTCCGTCTGCCCAGCCAGAGTGACCCGGAGCACCTGGGGGCGTTCCAGCCCTCCATCAAAGTATTTCACGCCATGCACGACATGGCCCGGCGCACGGCGGCCCTGCACATCGACAACGTGGGGGAGATTAACGACATGATTTCCGCCGGACTGTCCACCCAGATGATCCTGGGCCAGGAGGCCCTGATGGAAAAGCAGATCGGCGACATCGCCCAGGAGATCGCGGACCGCTCCGACGTGCGCTTTGTGATGATCGCCGGGCCCTCCTCCTCGGGCAAGACCACCTTCTCTCACCGGCTGTCCACCCAACTGATGGCCTGCGGCCTGATACCCCACCCCATCGCCACGGACAACTATTTCAAAAACCGGGTGCTGGCCCCCAAGGACGCCGACGGGCAATATGACTTTGAGTGTCTGGAGGCCATGGACGTGGAGCAGTTCAACACGGACATGGGCCGCCTGCTGCGGGGGGAGACCATCGACCTGCCCACCTATAACTTCAAGAAGGGGGAGCGGGAGTATAACGGTGAACAGCTGACCCTGGGGAAGAACGACGTGCTGGTCATCGAGGGCATCCACTGTCTCAACGACCAGTTCCCCTATGCCCTGCCCCGGGAGAGCATGTTCAAGATCTATATCAGCTGCCTGACCACCCTGAACGTGGACGACCACAACCGCATCCCCACCACAGACGCCCGGCTGCTGCGGCGCATCGAGCGGGACGCCCGCACCCGGGGCTACAGCGCCCAGGCCACCATCCGTATGTGGCCCTCCGTCCGCCGGGGGGAGGAGCGGAACATCTTCCCCTATCAGGACAGCGCCGATGCGGTGTTCAACTCCGCCCTCATCTATGAGACGGCCCTGCTGAAGACCTATGTGGAGCCCCTGCTCTTTGGCGTGCCCCGGGACAGCCAGGAGTATGTGGAGGCCAAGCGTCTGCTGAAATTCCTCAGCTATTCTCTGCCCATTCCCGCCGACGACGTGCCAAAGACGTCTCTGGTGCGGGAGTTCATCGGCGGCGGGTGCTATAAAGTCTGAATAAATAAAAAATTTCAGTCAAAATACACATTGACACATGAGAGCCTCCCATGGTATAAAAAACTCGTTCGTTTTTTCGGACGCTGAGTGCCAAGCGCACGTTTTGACCATCCCCCATCCGGGGGGATCGAGGCTACACGGACGGCCGGGTCAAATGCCGAAAACCCGTCGAAGAGCCGGGGACCGCACCGCGGGTGCGGATTGGCAACGTGGTTGCCTTATTGATCGGGCGGAAGGGCCCGGATTTTATAAGTTCTGCGCCAAAGGGCGCGCACCGCTTGTAAAATGGTCAATAAGCGTGATAGGCTTCTGCACGGCAGAGGGGTGAACGAGCGTCACGGGAATGATCTAAGACAGTACAGGGTATCGGTGCGCCGCAAGCGCAGACCGATACCCTGTTTTTTGTGCCTGGAGAGAGCGGGGGAGAGGAGGGAAGAAAACAGAAGGAGACAGGCGTGATTCTGAAATAGAAAGCTGTGTGTTGATGATGAAGCACGTTATGAACAAGCCCAACAAGCTCCTGTCCCTGGCGCTGGCCCTGGGGATGTCCGCCGCCCTGCTGGCCGGGTGTGGACAGCAGAGCGCCCAGAGCGCCCAGAGCGATTCCGCCAGCGCGTCCTCCGCCGTCTCCGGCAGCCAGAGCGCGCAGGACGGGGAGAAGGTCCGGGTGGGCCTGGCCTGGCTGGCGGATTTTGAAAACGGCCAGGTGGACGAGGACACCCAGGCCTATATCGACGCGGTGACCCAGGCCGGGGGCGAGCCCGTCCTGCTGGAACAGGTCACCGACCTGGACAGCGCCAAGGCGGCTCTGGACACGGTGGATGCCCTGATTCTCACCGGGGGCGAGGACGTGGACCCCAGCTATTACAACGAGGCGCCCGACCCCATGCTGGAGGAGCCCAACCCCGCCCGGGACACCTCGGACTATTGGATGATGACTGCCGCCCTGGACGAGGACTTTCCCACCCTGGCCACCTGCCGGGGGATGCAGGTGATGAACGTGGTGTGCGGCGGGACGCTGTATCAGGATCTGCCCACCCAGTTTGACAGCGACGTCCAGCACCGGGACCCGGAGCTGGTGGACTTCACCTATCACGACGTGACCATCGAGGATGGCAGCTTGCTCGCCCAGATCATGGGCGCGGGCAAGCTGAACGTGAACTCCTGGCACCACCAGGGGGTGAAGACCGTGGGGGAGGGCCTCACCGTCACCGCCCGCTCTGACGACGGCCTGGTGGAGGCCCTGGAGATGCAGGACAAGACCTTTATGCTGGGCGTCCAGTTCCACCCCGAGTGGCGGGTAGTGGAGGGGGACGACTCCTTCCTGCCCTTCTTCACCGCCCTGATGGACGCGGCCAAGTAAACAGACCCGAAATAAAGCCAAAATAAATCCAAAACAAGGCCCGGCGCGCAGTGTGTTTCTGCGCGCCGGGCTTGCTTATGCCTGGGTCATATCCTGCTCTGTGCGGCCAGGGCCTTCACCCGGTCCAGGGGGAGCTTTTTGTCCAGATAGTCCTGATACAGCCCACAGAGCGGCTGAGTCTCGCCAAAGGCGATCTGCCGCCCCTTCTCCAGCCAGAGCACCTTGGTACACAGCTGGCGGATCTGCTCCAGGGAGTGGGACACCAGAATGGTGGTGGCGCCCCCGGCGATGATCTCCCGCATCTTCTTTTCGCTCTTTTTCTTAAAGGCCCCGTCGCCCACGGATAGCACCTCGTCCAAAATCAGAATGTCCGGCTGGACCAGGCTGGCGATGGAGAAGGCCAGGCGGCTCTTCATGCCGGAGGAGAGCTGCTTAAAGGGCCGGTCCTGAAAGTCACGCAGCTCCGCAAAGTCGATGATCTGGTCATAGGTCTGGTCCATGAATTTGCGGGTGTAGCCCAGCATGGCCCCCCGGAGATAGGCGTTCTCCCGCACGGTCAGGTCGCCGTCGAAGCCGCTGGCCAGCTCCAGCAGGGCGGCGATGCTCCCCCGGCGGGTGACACGGCCCTGGGTGGGCTCCATGATGCCCGAGATGGCCTTCAGCAGGGTGGACTTGCCCGCGCCGTTTGTCCCGATGATGCCCAGCATGTCCCCCTTTTCCAGGGAAAAGGTCACGTCCCGGTCCGCCCAGAACTCCGTCACGTGATAGTTGTGCTTGATGCGCCGCAGGACGTATTCCTTCAGACCAATCTCCTTAAAATCCCCGGTGATGTAGCGGATGGACACGTGATCTAACTCTAAAATACTCATGACGCGCCTCCGTTACACATAGTACAAAAACCGGTGGTTGTACTTCTTATACATCCAGCACCCGATCCCCAGCACAATGGCCACGTCCGCCGCCATGAGCAGGTGGAACCAGAGGGTGGGCACCGTGGCCTCAATGACGATCTTGCGGAAATAGCGGATGAACAGGTAGACCGGGTTCAGGAGGAAGAGGCACTGCATTTTATGGCTGTACCCGTCGACGGTATAGAAGATGGCGGACATGTACATCAGCAGCTGGGTGAAGACAGACCACAGATATTGAATGTCCCGGAAGAAGACAAACAGGGCCGACAGGACCAAGCCCACGCCGATGTTGAACAGCACCAGACAGGCGATGGGGTACAGAAGGCAGATCAGCTTCCAGGTGAAGGTGATGTTGTCCAGAATGCAGAAGACGAAGAACACACACAGAGTCAGGCCGAAATTGATGAGGGTCTGAACATTTTTTGAGAAAAGAAACAGATATTTCGGAACATTGACCTTCGTAAAGATAGAAGCGTTTCCCATGAGCGACGTCATTCCCTGGGACGTCGCTTCATTGAAGTAGCTGAACACCAGGTTTCCGCAGAATAGATAGGTGGTGTAGTGGGCCACACTGCGTCCGAAAAACTGCGTAAAAACTAAGCGCATAATTAGCAAAGTCAACAGCGGAGATAAAACGCTCCACATCATTCCGAGTACCGTTCGTTTGTATTTTTTCTTGAAATCACGTTTCACCAGTTCTTCGAAGAGAAATTGGTATCTTTTTGCCTTTTGCAGCATTATTTACTCCCACTCATTCAATTCTAGTATTCTTTCATACACTCTTTGACAATTATTTCTGTCATTAAAAGCAAAAAAATTATCAATCCTAACTCGATATTCTTCCTTGAGTTTACATTCGTTTGTCATATATTCAATCATTTTGTTAACGGTATCTTCAAGGTTATATACTACCTCACCGAATCCATCTCGTTCATAATCAAAGTAGCCCTCTTGATAGTGATTTGTATCAAAATGAACATACAGCACCGGTTTCTGAAGATACGCAAAGTCAAATGCGACAGAGGAAAAGTCTGTTACCAAAAGCTTGTTTTGTGCAAACATATCTCGATAAACCACGTCTGTTCCTCGCATTTTCACCTCGTTAGGGATTGAAAAATTATCAATGTAAGGGAAGAAAATCGGATGTGGAACAAAATTGATTTCATAACCCAGCCTATCCGCAGCCCCCAAAAGTTTTTTATTGTTTAAAAGACCTTCGTAAAACTTATAATAAGCACTCTCTTTAAATCCAGGCTTCAAATCCCAGCGACTATCTTTGGGATGATAATCCCCGAAAAGATCACGCCGCCAAGTCGGCATTATTACAATGGCGTTTTTCTCTGCGTGATACAACCGATCATAGCGTGGAAGTCCTACAAGTGCGATTTCTTTTTTTGTGTACCCGTAAGTTGGGGTCTGCAATATTGATTCATACTCATCTTGCGCAGAACAGACAAACATTTTAATATTCTTATGGTATTTATTGGTTCCAGCCGAAACATCGTCTTTTGTCACGCCATGCTGCAAAAAGACATATTTACACTCTTGCAACAAGTCTCGGTATGGCCCGTCATATCCCCGAAATGGGTTGTTAATTTCATCATGGCTATATGCTGAAATCGTATAGTCTGCTACAAGATATAATAGCTTGTGTTTCCATGACATATACGGAACAACTCTTCCGTATTGACCAAGTTTCTGATAATCGCTGGAAGATTTCTCAATCAAAAAATATGGAACAATATTTTTCGGTTTTTTATCCCTCAGGTATAAAAAGAATGCTTCTCCGTTATCATCTGCACGATTTGCCTTATCTGAAAGCAACCAAATTTGCTTTCTCTTAAACATACGAAATACCTTCGCAAGACTTCTGGCAAACACGGCCTTTCTGTTTCCTGTCCTGTTTTTGCTCCATAATTCATGCAAAAATGCAACTTCAAGTTTCAAACAGCCAAGCGCATTCACGGCAGAAATTGAAATTCTATTCTTCTGAACCATCAGCCTCCAACCGCATTTTGCATAGTACGAATGTTCATAGCTCGGATCGATTGGCGTATAACCTTTAAATACAACATTTCGTTTCTCAATCAGATAATCATCTATGCTAATAAAAAACCTGATATTATATGCTCTGACTACTTTGTTTAAGGGGATTTCGCAATCGAAGCCATAATAATTCAAGATAGGATGCCCTAATGCAGTCTCAGTTTCATGCCTGAATCGCTCTCTGCATTTATAAAGTTCTCCGTTCACCTCGGCATAGATACAGAATTCGTTTAATTCAATCGGAAAAAGAACTGTATATCCCTCAATTTTACAGCTATCTGACTTCATCGTCATAAACTCAATCGTAAACTGACAATTAGATATATAGTAGCAATTCGTATTTCCAAACCGAAGAAACATATCATCTTTTCGCTTAACTATGGCCGGCTTCTCGCTGTGTTTTTTCATTAACGCAAAGAGTTTATGCTCTTGCCATACTGATTTCTGTTCCAATATAATACTGTCATCAAGATACTGGAGAATACCTTTCAGCTTTTCCTTATATGTAACTTCTTCCTGCTCGGTCAGTATTCCGCTTGGGATGCTTTTTTGTTTGAATCTCCATTGCAAATCATAAGCTAAAGTATATTGCACAAATTTAGGCACATAGCCCAAAGATTCTTCGCAATATTGAATTATGCTCTCCTGGAAAAATTGAATATACGGTAAATACCAATTATATACTTGCTGCGATTGTTGAATTGCAGATCGCTCTCCAGTCGTCCGCTTTCTGTAGCAATACTTTGCCGTACTTACTGCACCAATGGCCCCTTTGTCCATCAGTATATGAATAAGTAGCTTTGCGTCCTCGGCAAAGGAGAGTCGGCAATCAAAATTGCGTCCTTTCATGCTGTCTGCCTTGACGAATGTAGACGCCATACTGAGCTGGACCATAGAGTATTCCCGATACAAATCAATAACTCGGTTGCCCTTTGCAAACTTTCGATTCAGAGGGTGCTGTCCACTTTCTCCATCGAAGAAAAACAAAGGAATTGCTACAACATCTGTTTCGTTCGCATGTTCTTCAAAAAAACCATGAACTTCGGACATTACATTAGGTTCCAGCTTATCATCCGAATCCATAAAATTATAGTATCGCCCCGTGGCATACTGTAACCCGGTATTTCTTGCAGAAGATACTCCTCCGTTTTCCTTATGAATGACCACCACATTCTCTGGATACTGCGCCGCATATTCATCGCAGATTGCGCCGCTTTCGTCGGTAGAGCCGTCGTCGACCATGATCAACTGGATCTTTTCAAATCCAAAATCCTGCGCAATCAGGCTGTCCACCGCTTCTTTTAAGAACGGTTCCACATTATAGACTGCCATAATGACAGAAAACTCAAACGGAAAACTCATTTCTCTTTCCACGTCCGCTTCTCCTCAACATTTTTTCTTGAACTTATAGGCCATCCAAGCCTTGATATATTTCAGGATATACTGAAATCCAATTTGCCCTGTCTCAAACTGCACCAGAACACGGTCACGGGGCAATATCTGCCGTCCCCGCTCGAAAAACTGTTCTGCGCTGATTGTTTCCAGCTCTTGCTCTGTAACACCCAGCTCGCCCAGACAGGCACCGGGTTGGGCACTCCAATCATACTGAAGCATGAACTGGCGGAACGACTGAAACGCCCGCCTTTGCCCCTCTCCCGATTCCATGCAGAATAAAAAGCCGGTCAAAAAGTCTGTCAACTCGTGATAGACATACTTTTTTGCCTCTTGAATCCCCGCTCGTTCGCTAATCTCCAGAAGTTTTCTCCGGCATTCCAAGTGCAATTCAAATAACTCTGGCCGATATTGGTGCGTCAAAGAGCTTTGCGGCCCAAGGTCATGGGACCAGTGATAATAAACGCATACAGGTACATATGAGACCCGAGGAAAGGTCGCCGCCAATTCCGCGAGAAAAACAACATCTTCCCCCAGCTTCATGTCTTTAAAAGAAATAGAATGTTTTTCTATATAGCCCCGGCGAATCAACTTCGTCCACAGGCAGGGGACAAGAAACAGCGTCTGGAATGGGGTAAGCCCCTGCACTTTGCGGCTGTGTTGCTTTGTCACCCCGGCGGTATCCGAAGCATTCCTATAATCCCCTACTATCACGTCTATGTCATCCACATCGCTTTTTTCCAGGAATCTTCTATATGCGTTGGGCGGGACTGTGTCATCTCCATCACAAAATGCAATCCACTGCCCCTTCGCCTGGGCAATCGCATAATTTCTGGCCGCTGCAACACCGCTGTTTTTTTGATGAAATACACGCAGCCTAGGTTCTTTTTTCGCAATGGTGTCTAAAAGAAAACCTGTTTGATCGGTCGAACCATCGTCCACTGCAACGATCTCTAAATCTACCTCTTGAGACAGAACCGATGCCATCGCCGCTTCCACATACGCTTCACAGTTATATACCGGAAATATGACGCTAATGCTCGGCGTCATCTGCGCTCATCCTTTCCCCCGCACCAACAATCTCACTTTTCATATCTGTTTTTTGTTTCTATATTTCAAATAATTCCACATGCGCAAGGCCAAGCAATATGCCGGCCAACAAAACACGATCAACGCCCACTTGATCTGCTCTTTCAGCGAAAAAACACATTCCTTCCGCAGAGAAAAGTCTTTTCTCAATTCATCTCTCACCAATGCAATGGTATTTCTATGGTCGTGAGCCAAACCGTTTGCTGCGATTCTTGAACAGATCATAAATCGGTTTTTAATTGCTTCCCCTTTCAGAAATTGCAAATAGTCTTTTTCTTGTGCGAATTCTTCTTCAAGGTTTAAAAACGTTTCCCTGCACTGCAGAAGAATATCAAGGGAACCCCCTGCGTTGTATAAACTCTCTGGACGCTGACAATAGTGATACTTTGCTTCCGAACCTAGGGCAAGTCTCTCTGCTTTGCGTAAGACATGCAAAACAAAATCGATATCTTCACCAACCGAGAAATCTTCCCGAAATCGTAGGTTTTCTATTGCACCTGCCTTAAAAAGTTTGCACCAAACTTCGTTTGCGATCCCATTCCACATGGACGGTGTAATTTCCGACAGCAGGTCGATCGTCTGCGGTCCATGAAGTGAACCATATTCTTTGGCCACAAAGGCCCCGTTTTCCCAGTATCGCCCGCATTGCGCAACATCTGCCTGACAGGTCACGGCCAGGTTTTTCAGATACTCGAACATATCATTTTCAATCCAATCATCTGAATCGACCCAGCCGATATATTCCCCGGATGCAGCTTCAAGCCCCGCATTCCGTGCAGACGACACCCCGCCGTTTACTTTGTGTATCACCCGGATTCGTCTGTCCCGTTTTGCATACGCATCGCAGATCGCACCGCTGTGATCCGGGGAACCATCGTCCACTAGGATGATCTCCAAATTTCGATAGGTTTGGTTTACGATACTATCTAAACATCTGCGCAAGTACGCCTCAACTTTATAAACTGGAACGATGACCGATATCAAAGGTTCTTCCATGTGCTTACCTCAAATATTTGTTCTTTATGAACGCTGCTGCATCATTGATGTCAAAGCCCGCAGCCTGCAGCTGACATACCTCTCCTGAGCGATCGATCATTTCTTTCGAGAGCAGCGCTCCCGCCCACACCCCGGCGCCCTCATCCAGCGGCAGCCGGGTCACCAGCGGGGTGACCGCCGCCTCCGGGGGCACGTGCTCCGAGCAGACCACCGGCAGCCCCGCCGCCTGGGCCTCGATGGCCACGATCCCCAGGCCCTCGAACAGGCTGGGGAAGGCGAACACGTCCATGGCCCACAGCAGCCGCTCCGGGTGCTGCGTCGTGCCGTAAAACAGCACCCGGTCCGCGACGCCCAGGCGCTCCGCTTTCTCCTTCAGCGCAGCTAAGTCACCGCCCTCGCCGATCAAAAGCAGGCGCAGGCCGGGCCGCAGCTTCGCCGCCTGGGCTAAGACGTCCAGCAGAAAGCTCTGGTTTTTCTGCTGGCACAGCCGCCCGATGTTCCCAATCACAAATTGGTCCGTCAGCCCCAGCTCCCGGCGGACGTCTTCCCGAACAGCGGCATGGAAGCGGAAGCGTTCTGTGTCGATACCGTTGGGGATAAACGTGAAGCCGCACCGGGCCAACAGCTCTGTCGGGAACAGGAACCGGGCCGCCCGCTCCGAGCAGGCCCAAAGCGCCGTGGCGTCCGCCGCGCAGCGCTGACTGTACCGGCGATGGAGCCACAGCTTCAGCGGACGGGTCAGGCTCTGCCGCAGGTCGGTGTTGTGGCTGTGGGCGATTCGCACTGGGACCCCGGCCTGCTTCGCCAGGTACGCGTAGTACAGGGACATTCCCTGAAAAATGTTCAGGTGGACCACGTCATAGCGTCGCTCCCGCAACAGAGCCGCAAAGTGCCGGTGGTTCTCCGGAAGGTTCCGCTGGCTGCCCGAGAGCTCCCGAAACCGGACCCCGTGCTCCCGCAGCGCCTGGGTGAACACGCTGTCTTTCAGCTGCGCGGCGACGATGTCCACCTCCAGGCCGGTCAGGTCCATGCGGAGGAGGATGTTGTGCAGAAAGGACTCAATGCCGCCGGACTCCCAGCTCTCGCAAAAGCAGCAAATTCGCCTCATCTCACTCCCACCCCACGTACAACCGCCACAAAATGATTCATAATTATTATTACGTAACAATTTAATGCGGCATAACAACATAGATATTCTTTTATACCATAACACTTTTAGACAATAAAAACAAGGCTGAATGCGGGATATATGAGACGAAAATTAAATTATGAAAATCATTGGACCAACCCCAGCTTATCCAGCTGCCGAAGGTACTCTTTCCCCGTGGACATGAGGTAAATCCGTGTGGTCTCAATGCTGCTGTGCCCCAGCACATCGGCCAGTCGGACCACGTCGTGGCAGGAGCCATAGAAGGACCGGGCGAACAGGCTGCGGAGGTTGTGGGGGAACACCTTGGTCCGCTCCACGCCCGCCGCTTCGCAGAGGGCCTTCATGCGGGTCCAGATAGATTGTCGAGAGACCGGGAGACCGTCTTGGGTAAGAAAAATCTTGCCCGAGGCGATTTTTTGCTGTTTGGCGTACTTTTGCAGCTTGCGGCACAGGCGGCGAGGGAGCAGGATGGTCCGAATCTTGCCCTTCAGCGCAATCTCCGCTACGCCCGCCCGAATTGCCTCTACGGTGATGTACTTTAGTTCCCCCACCCGAATTCCAGTGGCACAGATGGTCTCTAAAATCAGCTCCATCCGCAGGTCGCCCTTCTCATGGGCCGCCTGGACCAGACGCTGGTACTCCTCCTTGGACAGATCTTTTTCGGATTTGCGAAACATCTGCCGCTGGAGCTTCAGATACTTCACCTTGCAATCCTCCCGGCCCATGCAGATGAAAAACTTGTTCACCGCCGCCAGCATGGCGTTTACGGAGATGGGGCGATAACCGGACTCGGACAGCGCCGTTTTCCACTCCATGGCCAGTTCCTTGGTGACGGCTCGGCCATCCGCCCACTCCGCAAAGCGGGTCAGAGAGCGGAGGTAGGCCTCGATGGTGCTTTCTTCTCGCTCGTCGTGGCGCAGGTAGTCCTCGAACTGGTCAAATTCCCGCTCTGTCAGCTGTAACTTCTTTTTCATGATAAAGTCCTCCAATATTAAGTGTTGAAACTATTGTAACAGCAGCAGGCAGAGCGGCGCTGATTTGGCCGAAAAGCACAGGATATCTTGGCAGGGGAGTGGGGCTGATTGGCTGCCCCCTAACCATTTTCCAGTTTACTTGGAAAAAGGATTGACAACCGGTAACAAAAGTGTTACAATTCAGTTACAGTTTTAAATGACGAGGAGGAATTCCATTGGCAAGCGAGAATATTCCTCTTTCCTATAAAGGGCACCCCCTGCGTCGGAAAGACAACCTGATTTATTACGGCACCATGGCCGAGAAATACATCGTGATGCTGCGGATCCTGTCCACCAAGAAGGTGGATGGCCTGGAGATGGCCGACAAAGTGGACGTTCAGCTCCAGCTCACCGACCCCGACCTGAAGAGCCGGGACCGGGTGGTCAAGAAGAGCGAGAAGGACAGCCTGTATTCCGCCATGGACGTGGCGTCTGTGTGGCTGGAACGGGCTCTGAGCTCCAAGTAACAAACCTGCCGCTTGCAACAAGCTGCACCAGTAGAGAAAGGAAGGAACTCCGACATGCACTTTAATAAGACCTTTGCCGCCCGTATCCTTGCGGGCTTGATGATCGCCAGCACCATGGCTGTTCCCGCCATGGCCGTCAGCGGGACCGTGAACTCCGGCAACACCACCCTGAACCTGCGGGAGGGGGCCAACACCGAGAGCAAGGTCCTGGCTGATCTGCAAAACGGCAGCAAGGTCGAAGTGCTTGCCACCGCCGAGAACGGCTGGTATCAGATCGCCGTGGACGGTCTGACCGGCTTCGCCTTTGGCGAGTATCTCATTCTGGACGGGGCGGAGAACGCCGTCACCGCCGCCGCCTCCAGTTCCCCCGTAGAGGCTGCCGCCGCTGCGGAAGAGGTGGCCCAGGCCGCCGAGAGCGCCGTGCAGGCCACCCGCTATGGCCAGGTCATCGCTTCCAGCCTGTACATCCGCACCGGCGCCGGCACTAACTTTGACAAGGCCGGCAGCCTGAAGAACGGTGCCATCGTCACCATCACCGGCGAGAGCAACGGCTGGTACAAGATCAGCTCCGGCTATGTGAGTTCTGACTACGTGTCCATCGTGGACGAGGCCACCGCCAAGGCCGCGCAGGCCGCCGCCGCCAACACCACCAACGGCCAGAAGATGGCCGAGTTCGCCCTGAAGTATGTGGGTTACCCCTACGTCTATGGCGGCAGCAGCCCCAAGGGCTTTGACTGCTCCGGCTTTGTGAAGTATGTGTGCAACCAGTTCGGTTACAACGTCAACCGCACCGCCTCCGCTCAGATGGACAACGGCACCTCCGTTTCCCGGGACCAGCTTCAGCCCGGCGACCTGGTGTTCTTCCGCAAGTCCGGTAGCTCCAGCCGCGCCTCTCACGTGGGCATCTATGTGGGCGGCGGCAAGTTCGTCCACGCCTCCACCTCTAAGGTGGGCGTCATCGTCAGCGGCCTGAACGAGGCTTACTACACCTCCGGTTTCGTGGGCGCCCGCCGCCTGGGCTAAAGTTCCCCGACTAAATTAAAGTGCATACATAGCGCCCCGCTTCTGCGACGAGAAGCGGGGCGTTTTCGCGTTTGTGTGTCAGCCTGTCAGGGATAAAAGATCCTAGAGCGGCATAGCCTTGATACTGGGTGATAGATCGTGAGACGAATTTTGCGCATTTTGCCCTGGGTGGCCCTGGCGGAGGGCGTGGGCGGGCTGTCTGCCTGGCTGACCAGGGAGGGGATGGCGGAGCTTGACGCCCTGCGCCAGCCGCCCCTGACCCCGCCCAGGGCGGTCTTCCCAGTGGTGTGGGCGGCGCTGTACGCCCTGATGGGCTGGGGCGCCGCCCGGGTGGCCGCAGCGGCGTCGGGACGGGCGCGAGCGAGGGCGCTGACCGCCTTCTTCTGCCAGCTGGTGGCCAACGCCCTGTGGACCGTCCTGTTCTTCGGCCTGGGCTGGCGGGGCACGGCGCTGCTGTGGCTGGTCATCCTGTGGGAACTGATCCTGTGGATGCTCCGGGCCTTTTCACAGGTGGACCCCCTGGCCGGGCGGCTCCAGCTGCCCTATCTGCTGTGGGTGACCTTTGCGGGGTATCTGAATCTGGGAATATGGTGGCTGAATCGGTAAAAAAGCGGACCGCTGCGGGTAGATCGCAGCGGTCCGTTGTTTCGTTGGCGCTGATTTTAGTTGGCCCGGAAGGCCGGGTCGGGGTTTTCCAGCCGGGCGTAGGCGTGTTTCCTGGCGACCAGGAAGAAGATAAGGTGGGCCAGGCCGGTGATGGTCCAGGTGACGGGATAGGAGAAGTACAGCGTGGCGGGGCTGTGGAACAGGGGGAACACGGTGGCGACCCACACCAGCCGCAGACCGCAGGCCCCCACCAGGGAGACCACCATGGGGATGACGGAGTAGCCGATGCCCCGCAGGCCGCCCACCATGGTGTCCATAAAGCCGCCCAACAGATAGGGACAGCAGATGAAGCTCATGCGGATCAGGGCCTGACGGATGACCTCCTCCTCGCCGGGGGCGTAGATGCTGACCAGGGGGCGACCAAAGAGATAGGCCAGGTTGCCCAGCACCAGGCCGGTGGTCATGGAGAAGGTGACGCACAGGAACAGCGTTTTATCTACCCGCTTGCACTTGGCCGCGCCGTAGTTCTGGCCGCAGAAGGTGAGGGCTGTCTGGTAGAAGGAGTTCATGGCGGCATAGACAAAGTTCTCGATGTTGGAGGAGGCGGCGGAACCGGCCACCAGGGCCGCGTCGTTAAAGGAATTCAGGGAGGACTGGATGACCACGTTGGACAGGGAGAACACGATGCCCTGGAACCCGGCGGGCAGGCCCACCTGAAGGATGCGCCGGACCACGGACCACTCCAGCCGCAGCTTGCGCAGCTCCAGATGGAGTGGACCTGTCTCGCCCATGAGACAGCGGAGGACCAGGGCGGCGGAGATGTACTGAGAGATGATGGTGGCCAGAGCCACGCCGTCCACGTCCATGCCCAGGCCGATGACGAAGCACAGGTTCAGGACCACGTTGACGATGCCAGCCGCCATGAGGAAGTACAGGGGCCGCTGGGTGTCCCCCTGGGCGCGAAGGATGGCCGCGCCGAAGTTATAGAGCATGTTGGCGGGCATCCCCAAAAAGTAGATGCGCAGATAGACGGTGGCCAGGTCGATGACGTCGGTGGGGGAGCTCATCCACTCCAGCAGGTGGCGGACCATAATGACGCCGAACACGGCCATGCCGACGCCGCTGATGAGGGCCAGGGTGATGGAGGTGTGGACGCTGCGGCTGACGTTGTCGTGCCGCCCGGCCCCTAGGTCCCGGGCCACCACCACGTTGGTGCCCACGGACAGGCCCACAAACAGGTTGATCAGCAGGTTGATCAGGGCGGAGTTAGAGCCCACCGCTGCCAGGGCCTCCTTTCCGGCATAGCGGCCCACCACCACCACGTCGGCGGCGTTGAATAACAGCTGAAGGATGCTGGAGGCCATGAGGGGCAGGGCAAAGAGAAGGATCTTGTTCCACAGCGGGCCATTGCACATATCAATATGATGTTGTCGGCGGATCATAGCGAGAAAATCACCTCTTCCGGGGATATGGGCGGGGAGTTTAGCCGATCCCGCCCAGAGCAAAGCCCAGGATCAGAACAAGAATGGTCAGGGGCACATAGACATAGCGGCCCACTGCGCCGAAGGCGGCGCTGATGGGCTTTTTCCGGCCCAGCTGGAGCTCCTGCCGCAGCTTGGGCCAGCCCAGCACATAATAGACGGACACCGCGCCCATCACTGCGCCGATGGGGACCACGCCGATGGTGATAAAGTCCATCCACTGGCCCACGTTGGGCTCCGCCTCCAAAAAGAGGCCCACGCCCAGCGTGATGGCGGAGCACAGTAAAACGGCCAGCTTGCGGTTTAAATTAAAGTGGCTCTGCCAGCTCTCCACCACCGCCTCGAACATGTTGATGAGGGAGGTGATGCCCGCAAAGAACACGGACAGGAAGAAGAACACGGCAAACAGCTGGCCCATGGGCATCTGCTGGAACACGGCGGGCAGTGTGAGGAACATCAAAGAGGGGCCCCGGGCCACGTCCAGCCCATAGGCGAACACGGCGGGGATGATGGCCACGGCGGAGAGCATGGCGGCCAGCGTGTCGAAAAAGGCGGTGCGGAGGGAAGCACCGGGGATGTCCGCATCCTTTTTCAGATAGGCCCCGTAGACGATCATGCCGGAGCCGGTGATGGACAGGGAGAAGAATGCCTGGCCCATGGCCATGATCCAGGTCTCGGCCCGCAGCAGCTGCTCCCAGTGGGGGACGAACAGGAAGCGATAGCCCTCGCCGGCTCCGGGCAGAGTGAACACCCAGGCGGCCAGCACAAGAAACAGCAGGAAAAACAGGGGCATGAGCACCTTGCTCACCCGCTCGATGCCGGCGGACACGCCGAAAATGAGCACCAGACAGACCACGGCCACCACCACGGTATGCCATATGGGGTTGCCAAAGCTGGAGGCGGCGGCCTGGAAGAAGGGGGCGGGATCGGCGCTCATCAGCTGACCGGAGACGAAACCGGCCAGGCTGTTGAGTACCCAGCCCAGGATCACCGCATAGCCGATGGCGATGCCCAGCGAGCCCATCAGGGGCAGCCAGCTGAGTGCGCCGCCCAGCTTTTTCTTCCCCCGGCTGGCAAAGCAGTATTCATAGGCCCCGATGGTGCCCGTTCCGGCCAGTCGGCCGATGCCGAACTCGGCGGACAGGCCCACCCAGCCGAAGAGAAGGACGAAGAACAGATAGGGGATGAGGAAGGCTGCGCCGCCATACTGTCCCAGGCGGTAGGGGAACATCCAGATGTTGCCCAGGCCCACGGCGGAGCCTACGCAGGCGATGATAAACCCGAAGGACGAGCCGAAGCCGCCGTTGCGGTGGCCGGAATGTGAAGTTGGTTCAGACATGATAAGAAACCTCCGTTTGGTCGTATTTGGGGGAGCGCCCGGTCAGCCCTTGGCGGGGACGATCTCGATCCAATAGCCGTCGGGATCAGAGATGAAATAGATGCCCATGGCGGGATTCTCAAAGCAGATACAGCCCATAGCCTTGTGCTTTTCATACATGGCCTGAAAGTCGTCGGCGGTGAAGGCCAGATGGAACTCGCACTCGCCCAAATTATAGGGCTCTTTCCGATTCCGCAGCCAGGTCAGCTCCAGCTGGAAGGGGCTGCCCGCGGCGTCGGCCAGATAGACCAGCTTGAAGGACTGGTCTGCCGCCTCCTTCTCCCGCACGGGGGTCAGATCCAGGGCCTGCTTGTAAAAGGCCAGGCTGCGGTCTAAGTCCAGGACGTTGAAATTAAAGTGGTTAAAGCGAAACATACATGATCTCCTTTTCAGCGGCAGGACCGCATGATATTTGACTATGCTTATTATATCGAAGGTGTGGGAAAAAAGCAATGAAAACCGGGCATAACAGACAAAAGGCGACGGAGGACCGGCAGCAAAGGTCCTCCGTCGCGGGATTTTGATTTACTTGGAAAGGACAGTCACAGGGGTCAGCCGGTGAAGCCATGCACAAAGAACTTGATAAAGGCGATGGTCTGGGGCTGATAGATGATGTCCACCAGGAAAGCGCCCACGATGGGCACCACCATGAAAGCACGGCGGGACATGCCGTACTTCTCGGTGACGGCGGTCATGTTCACGATGGCGGAGGGGGTGGCGCCCAGGCCGTGGCCGCACAGACCGGCGCACATGACAGCGGCGTCATAGTTCTTGCCCAGGACGCGGAACACCACGAAGTTGGCCACCAGGATCATGAAGATCACCTGGCACACCACGACCAGCAGCACGCCGCCAACCAGACCGGCCAGCTCCCACAGCTTCAGGGTCATCAGGGCCAGACCTAAGTACAGGTTCAGCATCACGTCGCCGATGCCGTCCACCAGGGAGAAGCTGAAGTTATACAGGTGGAAGCGGTCATTCAGGTTGCGGACGATGACGGCCACGAACATCGCGCCCACATAGGTGGGGAAGCTCATGTCGATCAGCTGGCCGATCTTGCCGGAGATCACGGTACCCACGGCCATGCAGAATAGAATGACCACCACGTTCTTGATGACGTCCAGGCCGGAGAGCTTGGAGCCGTTGGCGGCGTTGACGCTCTCGATGTCGTCGTAGTTCTCGTTGTTCTCCTCGGGCTTCAGGTCGTTCTTCACGATGAGGTGACGGCCAACGGGGCCGCCCACCAGCACGGCGGTGATCAGACCGAAGGTGGCGGCGGCAGCGCCCACCAGCTGGCCCTGGTCATAGCCCATCTCCACAAAGGTCTTACCATAGGACAAAGCCGCGCCGTGGCCGCCGATCATGGAGATGGCGCTGGACAGCAGGGCATAGGGGGCGGGCAGGCCGATGGCGGTGCCCACGGCGATGCCGATGATGTTCTGGAAGATGGAGATGATACCGGCGGTGAGCCAATAGATGATCAGCAGCACGCCGCCCTTTTTCAGCAGGGAGAAGCTGGCCCCCAGGCCAACGGTGGTGAAGAAGGCCAGCATAAAGGGGTCCTGGAAGGTGTTGGTGAAGTTAAAGGTAAAGGCGTTGGTGGAATATCCGGCCCAGGTGATGAACATGAACAGGAAGCCGCCCACCACAGGGGCGGGAATGCAGTATTTGTCTAAGATCTTGACCTTTTTCTTGATCCAAAAGCCAATGAGCAGCAGGATACCGGCCATGGCCGTGGTCATGACGGTGTCGGTGCTGATGGTCAGGATATTGTCAACTGTTTCAAATGTCATGTTGAAATTCCTCCTCAATAACAACGCGGGTTTGCCCGCTTTTGCGCCCTCCACCGGTGCTGCCAGCCTATGTAGAAAGAATATATGGCTCCGGGGTGTGCAAAAGCACTCTCCTTTTAGGATCTTTTGCAGGAAAACTGTCGTTCACCACCTAAAACCCTAAGGAAAGTATAGCCGTTTTTTTTTTTTTTTCAAGTGGGGGCGCGGAAAAGGGCGAGAAATGCAAGGTTCAAATCAGAAAAAAGGGAAGAAAAAACGCTTGACTTTGAAACCGGAATACCGGAACACAGACAACAGCGCCCGGGCCGTCTGGCGGACGGTCCGGGCGCTGCTGGTCAGATCAAAGAGGGAGATAAGAGAGATTTTTGTGTGATGTGTTACTTGTTGTCGTTCTCGTGGAGCTTTTTGCCCGCGTGGGCGATGACCTGGAGCATGGTCAGGGCGGCCAGACGCTCGGTGCAGCCGGTGGGGTCATAGGTGGGGGCGACCTCCACCAGGTCCATGGCCACCACTTTACCGGTCTGGCAGATGGCCTTCAGCATATCCATGCTCTCGTCATAGGTGATGCCGCCGGGCAGGGGGGAGGCGGCGCCGGGGGCCAGAGGCATGTCGTAGCCGTCGATGTCGAAGGTGATGTAATAGGCCTCGGCATCGGGGATCTGGTCCAGCACCCACTGCACGCCCTTGGAGTGCAGCTCGCGGGCGGAAATCAGCTTGCTGCCATAGGCCCGGGCGTCGTCATAGTCGCTCTTCTTGCCGCTGCCCATGCCGCGCAGACCGATCTGCACCATTTCACCGATGTGGTCCATCTCAGACATGCGGCGCATGGGGCTGCCGTTGCCCTGGACCAGGGGACCCACGTGGCTGGTCCAGTCCAGGTGGGCGTCGAACTGGATGACGCAGATCTTCTTGCCATACTCCTCCAGGGCCCGGCCCACGGGGATGCTGATGGAGTGGTCGCCGCCCATGACGATGGGGATGGAACCGGCGCGGATGATGCGGCGGACGGCACGCTCGATGCACTGGAAGGAGTAGTCCCGGTCGCCCTGGAGCACGTCGGCATCGCCGCAGTCGGCGATGGTGATGGGGGCGGCCAGCATCTGCTCGTCGGCCTCGTAATCATAATAGCCCACGTTGCCCCGGCCATACTGGGTGGAGGCCTCGCGGATACGGCGGGGACCCATGCGGGCGCCGCTGAGGAAGCCCACGCCCATGTCGAAGGGCACGCCCAGCACGCCGAAGTCGGCCTTCAGTTCGTCCAGATCCAGACAGATGGGATAGCGGCCAAAGGAACAAATGCCCGTGATGGGCTGGCTGATGAGTTCAGGACGCATGATAAATGACCCCTTTCAAAATTCTAAAATTCCTGTTTTTCACACCGAAATACGTTTCCGTTCCCCGACGGGCCCTGTTTGGCATCCGGCCCCGTCGGCGCTGCTTTGTTTATCGTTTATGCCCAAATTATACTCAAAACGCCGCCCCTTTTCAATCGCTTTTACAAAGTCAGGAGGATTTTTTGGGAAAGAAAACAAGATTCTTTTTCGGCCAACGCTTAACGATTTTAAAACCGGCCCTTTCCGGGCGGGCAGAAAGCTCTTTACAACGGGGGCGAGATACCGTAAAGTGAAAGGGAGATATTTTTTCCCTGCATCTGCGCTTAGCGGGTGCAGAACGAGACAGGGCGAGAAAGGAACAAAAAACATGGCAAGCAAACAGACGAAATTTGTAACGCCGGAGGAGGCCGCCGGGGCGGTGCGGTCCGGCGACTGGGTGGATTATGGCTTTGGCGCGGGCTTTCCCGAACTGGTGGACCGGGCCCTGGCCGCCCGAAAGGGCCAGGTGAAGGACGTGAAGGTCCGGGGCGGCCTGGTCATCCGCCCCCGCATCGAGATCGTGGAGCAGGACCCGGAGCGGGAGAGCTTCTCCTATTACAGCTGGCACATCGGGGACTATGAGCGCAAGCTGCAAAAGCGGGGGCTGGTGACCTTTTTGCCGGTGGTGCTGCGCTCCCTGCCCTATCTCTATCGGGATGGGCACATCCGCTGCGACGTGGCGGTGGTCCCCGTGTCCCGGCCCGACGGGGAGGGCTATTGCGGCCTGGGCATCTCCAACTACGCCTGGCGGACCATTTTCGAGAGCGCCCGCACGGTGATCTTTGAGATCAACGAGCACTATCCCTGTCTCCAGGGGGTGGACGGTTCCCACCGGGTCCACCTCAGCGAGGCGGACTTTGTGGTGGAGGGGGTCCACGAGCCGCTGCCCCAGCGGGCCTATCGGGAGCCCAGCGCCACGGACATGGAGATCGCCCGCCGGGTGGTGGAGCTGATCCCCGACGGGGCGGTGCTGTCCCTGGGCGTGGGCGGCGTGCCCTACACCGTGGCCAAAATGCTGGCCCAGTCGGACAAGAAGGACCTGGGCTGCCACACCGGCACCATCAGCGACCCGTTTCTGGAACTCTACAAGGCGGGCAAGCTGACCAACGCCCGAAAGGAGCTGGACGCTGGGCTGTCCGCCTGGAACCTGGCCATGGGCAGCCAGGAGCTGTATGACTGGCTCTCCGCCGAGCCGGGCCTGTTCCACCCCGGGGACCTGGACTACATCCACTCGGTGGACCGCATCAGCCGCCTGAGCAACGTCATCAGCATCAACGGCGGGGTGCAGCTGGACCTGATGGGCCAGGAGAACGCGGAGAGCGCCGGGTCCCGCCAGCTGTCCGGCATCGGCGGGCAGATGGACTTTCTGGAGGGGGCCTTCCGCTCCAAGGGCGGCAAGGGCTTCATCTGCATCAACTCCTCCCGGGTGACCAAGGAGGGGGAGCGCAAGTCCAACATCCTCCCCGCCATCCCCGCGGGCAGCACGGTGAGCGCCCCCCGGACCATGATCCAGTATGTGGCCACGGAGTATGGCGTGGTCAGCCTGCCCGGCAAGTCCCTGCGGGAGCGGGCCGAGGCCATGGCCTCCATCGCCCACCCGGACTTCCGGGAGGAGCTGCTGCGGTACGCCCGGGAGCACTTTGCCTGAGACACAGTCGGCCCAGACGCACATTTATATAAAATAGTATAAATCTCGGGAAAGCTGGAAAAAATCCTTGCATTGCGGGGAAAGCTATGGTAGAATAGCAAAGCATTATGCGTGGGAGTGTGGATTTTTCGCCCGGTGCCCGGCTTGCCGGGTTGGCGGGAAATATGAAGCCCCCAGAAGAATTCAACTGAAATTTAGGAGGAAACAATCATGGCAGTCGTATCTATGAAGCAGCTGCTGGAGGCCGGCGTTCACTTCGGCCACCAGACCCGTCGGTGGAACCCCAAGATGGCCACCTACATTTACACCGAGCGCAACGGTATCTATATCATCGACCTGCAGAAGACCGTGAAGAAGCTGGAGGAGGCCTATAACTTCGTCCGCGAGCTGGGCGAGAAGGGCGAGACCATCCTGTTCGTCGGCACCAAGAAGCAGGCTCAGGAGGCCATCAAGGAAGAGGCCAGCCGCGTGGGCATGTACTGGGTGAACGCCCGTTGGCTGGGCGGTATGCTGACCAACTTCAAGACCATGCGCGGCCGCGTGGACCGTCTGAACCAGCTGAAGAAGATGCAGGAGGACGGCACCTTCGACATGCTGCCCAAGAAGGAAGTCATGAAGCACATGGGCGAGATCGCCAAGCTGGAGAAGTATCTGGGCGGCGTGACCGAGATGAAGAAGCTGCCCGGCGCCCTGTTCGTCGTTGACCCCCGCAAGGAGCGCAACGCCATCAACGAGGCCCGCAAGCTGAACATCCCCATCGTAGCCATCGTGGACACCAACTGCGACCCCGACGAGATCGACTATGTCATCCCCGGCAACGACGACGCCATCCGCGCCATCAAGCTGATCTCCTCTGTCATGGCCAACGCCATCCAGGAGGGCAAGCAGGGCCAGGACGAGGCCGCCGCTCCCGCCGAGGAGACCGCTGAGTAATTTTTCTCGGCACACACACATCTGATCTGTGAAACCAAGGTGCGCCCGCCCGTGCGCGGGCCGGGCGCGCCTTTTTTAAAACCAAAATAACGGAGGTAATGTGATTATGGCGATCACTGCGAAAGACGTACAGGCCCTGCGCGAAATGACCGGCGTGGGCATGATGGACTGCAAGAAGGCCCTGACTGAGGCCGAGGGCAACATGGACAAGGCCGTGGAGATCCTCCGCGAGAAGGGTCTGGCCGCCTCTCAGAAGAAGGCTGGCCGTATCGCCGCCGAGGGCATGGCTTACGCCGCCGTTGTGGACGGCGTGGGCGTGGTGGTCGAGGTCAACGCCGAGACCGACTTCGTGGGCAAGAACGAGAAGTTCGTGGACTTCGTCAAGGGCGTGGCCGCCGTTGTGGCCAAGGTCCAGCCCGCCGACCTGGAGGCCCTGATGGCCGCTGACTTCGGCAACGGCCGCACCGTGCAGGAGGAGCAGCAGGAGATGGTCCTGGTCATCGGCGAGAACATCAAGATCCGCCGCTTCGCCTTCTTTGTGGACGGCGTCTCCGTGCCCTATATCCACGCCGGCGGCAAGATCGGCGTGCTGGTCAACCTGGACACCGACCTGGCCCCCGAGCAGGTCGCTGAGGTGGGCAAGGACATGGCCATGCAGATCGCGGCTCTGAATCCCCGCTTCCTGGACAAGTCCGAGGTGGACGAGGCCACTCTGGAGGAGGAGAAGAAGATCCTGCTGGTCCAGATGGAGAACGACCCCAAGATGGCTGCCAAGCCCGACAAGGTGAAGCAGGGCATCGTCACCGGCAAGCTGCGCAAGTTCTATGAGGAGAACTGCCTGCTCCAGCAGGAGTTCGTGAAGGACAACTCCATGAGCGTGGAGCAGTATGTGGCCAAGGTGGCCAAGGAGCAGGGCGGCTCCATCAAGCTGAAGGCCGCTGTCCGCTTCGAGAAGGGCGAGGGCATCGAGAAGAAGCAGGAGAACTTCGCCGAGGAGATCGCCAAGCAGCTGGCCAAGTAATTTGCCCCCTGTTTGCAGCATCTTTTCTGAATACAGCAAGACCGCCGCGTGGAGCTTCCACGCGGCGGTCTTTTGGTCATATGGGGGAGTGGGGGAGATCACGTCTCCAGCGCCTCAAAGGCCTCCAGCAGCCGGGTGGGCCCCTGGGTCCACATGCCGGTGTCCAGGTCATAGAGGGCGTCGTACACCGGGGAGGAGATGAACCGGATCAGGGCCTGCTCTGCGGGAATGCCCCGTTTTTCCGAGAGCAGCTCCACCGCCATGCGCAGGGTCTCTCCCGCCAGATGCTCCTTGGCATTGGCGGTGGTCCGGGACGCCTCTCTGACCACCGGCTTTAGCGTGGCCAGGGCACGCTGGCTGGCAAAGCAGTACAGGTCGGGCAGCGTCCTGGGCGGGAGGAGGTTCTGGATGGACTGGGCCAACTTCTGGTCGTCGTGTTGCTCCCAGGGGTCCAGAGCGCCGATCATGTTGACGTTGATGATACGGTCCATGTCCTCGTCCGGGAGCTTGCTGGCGAGGATGTCGTGATCGGAAGGAAAGGGCTGCCCCGCCCGGCCCGCGGACATCCGCCGCAGCCAGGGGACGGTGAAGGGCGGGATATACAGCACGTCCAGGGTCCTGTCATCCAGCCAGTCGAAGGCGGTGACGACTCCCCGGAGGTCGGCGGGCGTCTGCCCCAGGCAAGCCGCTTTGTGGGCCGCCTGCCGGGCCAGCACCCGGGCCTGGACCAGGTCATCGGTCAGGTAAAAGCCGGGGCCCATGTCCCCGGAGGAGAAGCAACAGTCAGGCTCCAGGCGCTCCGCCGCCTGACAGCCCCAGTGATAGAGGATCATAGCGTCACCCCGTGATGGACCAGAATTTTATCCATATCGTCCAGAATGTACTCGTCACCGGACAGGCTCAGGAGGCCGTAGCACTCTGAGACGAAGCCGAACAGGTCGTGCTCCTGAAACAGCTTCAGCGCCGCCCACTTGTCCAGCTGGTGCCGAGCCATAAAGCCCCGAAACAGCTGGACCTGCATGGAGAGGATGTCCGAAGTCTGATCGTTTTCGTCTTCCAGAAAATCTTGACCTGCCATAGTAATCGCCGCCTCCTGTTGTTGGATACCCCCATTATAGGAGAAAATACACGCCTTTTCAACCTGAGTTTTTGCGCAAAAGCCCCGCTGACACTTGACACCGCCGCCGGGGGATGATAATATAATAAAACTGTAAGCGCGTAGAGCGGAAAGAGTAGCGGCTTGGTCCAAAGCACAGAGAGGGCCCTTCATCGGCTGGAAGGGGGCCTGCGGCGGCAAGGCGTGAAGTGCGTCCGGGAGCGCGGGGCGTAATGGCCCCCGGCTTGGCCCCGATAGCGGCCAGCAAAGTGAGAAATAAGAGTGGAACCGCGAGTTTTCAGTCGCCTCTTATGCCCGTGTGGGCGTAAGGGGTTTTTGTTTTTCCCGGGACAAGTCCGGGGGAGGAGAGGAAACGCAGATGTTTAAAATGCTCAACGAGACGCTGGAGGCCTATCAGCGGCGGGACCCCGCCGCCAGGTCCAAGCTGGAAATTTTGCTGCTGTACCAGGGCGTCCACGCGGTGCTGTATCACCGGGTGGCCCACTGGCTCTACTGTAAAAACTGGCGGTTTTTGGCCCGGTGCGTGTCCCAGTGGAGCCGCTTCTGGACGGGCATCGAGATCCACCCCGGGGCCAAGATCGGACGCCGCCTGGTCATCGACCACGGCATGGGCATCGTCATCGGCGAGACCGCCGAGGTGGGGGACGACTGCCTCATCTACCACGGCGTGACCCTGGGCGGCACGGGCAAGGACCAGGGCAAGCGCCACCCAACCATCGGCAACAACGTGCTCATCAGCTGCGGAGCCAAGGTATTGGGTCCCTTTAAAGTGGGGGATAATTCCCGTATCGCCGCCAACGCCGTGGTCCTCAGCGAGGTGCCCGACGACGCCACCGCCGTGGGCATCCCCGCCCAGATCGTCCGCATCGCCGGACGGACCACCCACTTCGCCGACGACGTGGACCAGACCAGCGTGGAGAATCCCACCCTGGAGAAGCTGGCCGCCCTGGCCGACCGGGTGGAGCAGCTGGAGCGCCAGCTGGCCCAGAAAGAGAACTGACCCACAACAGGGGCGACGCCCCATTACCACAGAAGAAGGAGAGAACACCATGCTTTTGTATAATTCCGCCACCCACAAGAAGGAGACCTTTCAGACCCACACCCCCGGCCACGTGGAGATGTACACCTGCGGCCCCACCGTGTACCACTTCGCCCACATCGGCAATCTGCGCTCCTATATCATGGAGGACGTGCTGGAGAAGTTCCTGCGCTACGACGGCTATGACGTGAACCGGGTGATGAACATCACCGACGTGGGCCACCTGGCCAGCGACGCGGACACCGGCGAGGACAAGATGCTCAAGGGCGCCCGCCGGGAGCACAAGACGGTGATGGAGATCGCCCAGTATTACACTGACGCCTTTTTCCAGGACTGCCGGAAGCTGAATATCAAGCGGCCCGACGTGGTCCAGCCCGCCACCGGCTGCATCGACGAGTATATCAAGATCGTCTCCGCCCTGCTGGAGAAGGGCTATGCCTATGTGGCGGGAGGCAACGTGTACTTCGACACCTCCAAGCTCAGCCGCTACTATGTCTTCAATGACCACGACGAGGAGGATCTGGCCGTGGGCGTCCGGGAGGGCGTGGAAGAGGACGTGAACAAGCGCAACAAGAACGACTTTGTCCTGTGGTTCACCAAGTCCAAGTTCGAGGACCAGGCCCTGAAGTGGGACTCCCCCTGGGGCGTGGGCTATCCCGGCTGGCACATCGAGTGCTCCGGCATCTCCATGAAGTATAACGGCGAGTATCTGGACCTGCACTGCGGCGGCGTGGACAACGCCTTCCCGCACCACACGAACGAGATCGCGCAGAGCGAGAGCTACCTCGGTCATCCCTGGTGCCTCCAGTGGTGCCACGTGGCGCATCTCAACACTTCGCACGGCAAGATGTCTAAATCCAAGGGCGAATTTTTGACGGTCTCGCTGCTTGAGGAAAAGGGCTATGACCCGCTGGCGTACCGTTTCTTCTGCTTACAGAGCCACTACCGCAAGAGTCTTGTCTTCACGTGGGAAAACCTTGACAATGCGGTCGCCGCGTACAACAAGCTCATCGCGAAGATCGCGAACATCAAGGACGAGGGCGGCGTGGACGAGGCCGTTCGCGCCGAGTACCGCGCAAAGTTCATGAAGGAAATGGACAACGACCTCAACACCGCCATGGGCGTGACCGCGCTCTACGACGTGCTCAAGGCCAAGACCACGGGCGCGACGAAGCTCGCCATCATCGGCGACTACGACACGGTACTGAGCCTCGACCTTCTCAAAAAGGCCGAAGCCGAGCGCGAGAAGAAGGAGAAGGCCGCGTCCCAGCAGAGCGCGGGCGGCTTCACGGTCGTCTCTGAGGACGGCACGGCGGACGAGGGCATCGAGAACCTGATCCGCCAGCGCGCGGAGGCCAAGAAGGCGAAGAATTTTGCCGAGGCTGACCGCATCCGCGACGAGCTCAAGACGAAGGGCGTCGAAGTGACCGACATGCCCGGCGGCGCAAAGTGGAAGCGCGTGTAAAAGGAAATTTTTAGAAAATGCAGGCGCGGCGGACCATCCGCCGCGCCTGTCCGCCGCTTTGGGGCAGAATAAGAAGCAGAGAAAAATCATCACGGAGGACGCCATGAGCAGAAAAGCGAGAAACCGCATGACAAGAGAGACCATCCCCGAGGGCTTCAGCGCCCCGATGGCGTTCGTCGATTTGCTCTCTGTCGTATTTTTCGGCCTCTCCGCGGTGAAGGCGGGGAACCTGTTCCGCAGCGGACTGTTTGTAGCGGGTGCGGTAGTCTGCCTGCTATCGGGTGTTGTGAAGGTGGGATGGAAGCTCATCGCGGCCGTCTCTCAAAGGAACATCTGGCCGATGTTTGTGCAGATGCGCGTCCTGATGCCGGTCGGCTTTTTGACGATGTTCGCGGCACTGATCGTAGACCGCGCAGGGCTGAACGGGGAAGCGATGCTTGCAAAGCTGAGCGGCTTTCCGGCATGCCTTTTCTTCCTTGCGGGCGCGCTTGGGATGATTTTGATGCTCGTTTTCGCGTTCCGGATGGATTCGAGCGACCCGAAGGTGAACTGGATGGAGCAGACTGTCAACAGCTTTGCGCAGATCTGCTTTTTCATCGGGCTGATGCTGGCCTGACGCTCTGCATCGAAAGAAAGAAAAGGGCTGCCTGTGGACGGCTCCTTTTGCATCAGGCCATGAAGAAAAATGAATGTGAGCGCTGTTTCAATGAATATCGAAAATGAATCAAGGTAAAGGATATTATTCAATAGTCGCAATGCGCAGAGCGGGATTTTACTCGCTTTTTGGCGGCGGATATGATATGCTTTTCCCAAATGATGGTCAGAAAGGACAAGGTTTCCATGATCAATATTTTCGATATGATGGGGCCGGTGATGGTCGGTCCGTCCTCGTCTCACACGGCGGGCGCAGCGCGCATCGGCAATATGGGAAGAACGCTGCTCGGCGAAGAGGTGGCGCGCGCGGACATCGGCCTGTACGGCAGC
>URNZ01000003.1 GCA_900549405.1 uncultured Eubacteriales bacterium
GTGCGCCTTTAAAGAGGGGGTGCGGGTGGTCTGCCTGTATGGCGGCCAGCCCATCGACCGGCAGATCAACCAGTTGAAAAAGTCCCCCCAGATCGTGGTGGCCACCCCGGGCCGCCTGATGGACCACATGAAGCGGCGCACCGTCCGCCTGGACAAGGTGCAGACCGTGGTGCTGGACGAGGCCGACCGGATGCTGGATATGGGCTTTGTCCGGGACGTGACCCACATTCTGGACACCATGCCAAAGCGGCGGAATCTGGGCATGTTCTCCGCCACCATCTCCCGGGAGGTGCTGGACATCTCCTGGGTCTATCAGCGGGACCCGGTGGAGATCACCGTCCAGGCCGACCAGGAGAACCGGCCCGACATCGCCCAGTACAGCCTTCAGGTGGACCGCAGCGAAAAGGCCGACGTGATGGCCCATCTGCTGGACATGGGGGGCTATGAGCGGGTCATCGCCTTCTGCAACACCAAGAACATGACCGACCGGCTGGCCGGGCTGCTGGATATGCGGGGCATCTCCTGCGCGGCCATCCACGGGGACATCCCCCAGGCGGTGCGGGAAAAGACCCTGCAAAAATTCCGGGAGGGCAAGATGCGGGTGCTGGTGGCCACCGACGTGGCCGCCCGGGGCCTGGACATCGACGACGTGGACGCGGTGTTCAACTATGACGTGCCCGACGAGAACGAGTATTATATCCATCGAATTGGCCGCACGGGCCGGGCCAAGCGCCACGGTGTGGCCTTCTCCCTGGTGTCCTCGGTGACGGAGAGCATCCGCCTGGACGACATCAAAAAGGCCACCGGCAGCCAGATCCGGGCCGTCCACTTCAACGACCACGGGGACCTGGTCGCCGCCAAGGCCTGACTGGACCGAACCGGCCAAACATCATACCATAAGAACAAGGGCAGTTTCTGCCCACTGCGACGGAGGTGCTGAGCATGGAACAAAAGCGGCTTTACCGAACGGAAGGAAACGACAAAATGCTGTGCGGCGTGTGCGGCGGCTTTGGGGAATACTTTAACGTGGACCCCAATCTGGTCCGGGTGGGCTGGGTGCTGCTCAGCCTGTTCACCTGCACCGTGGGCGTGGTGGCCTATGCCGCCTGTGCCCTCATCCTGCCCACCAAGAGCGAGCTGTATTAAATTTTTGGGGTTCCCTGCCCCCTGCGGGGGCGGGGAACATAAGGTCTCGTGTTCGAAAGAGACACAAAAGAGCAAAAGTAAGGAGAAAATGACCCATGGAGATTCTGCTTCGTCCCTCCGTGCCGGAGGATGTGCCCGTCCAGCGGACGCTGTGGTCCCTGTCCTTTGGCGACGAGCGGGCCTATATCAACAACTTCTATAAGAACTACTACCGGCCTGACCGGGTGCTGGTGCTGGAGGTGGAGGGGGCCGTGCGGGCCATGACCGCCTGGTTCAGCACCGTGCTGAGCATCCCCGGCAAGGACCAGATCTTCCGGGCGGCCTATCTGTATGCCGTGTGCGTCCACCCCGACTGGCGGGGCAAGGGCCTGGCCAGCAAGCTGCTGGAGGGGGCCGGGCTCTATTTCCGGGACCGGGGCATCCAGGCCGTGACCACTGTGCCCGCCAGCCAGGAGCTCCACGGCTTCTTCGCCAAGCAGGGCTTTTTCGAGTGCTTCACCCAGGACGAGCGGCAGTGGACCCCGGAGCTGGCCAAAAAGGCCCCGGAGACCCTGCCCAAGATCAAGCTGGTGAACGCGGCGGAGTATGGCGTGCTACGGGAGGGCCTACTGTCTAAGCTGGGCCACATCGGCCTGCCCATGGACGCCCTGCTCTATCAGGCCGGGTGCTGCCGCATCGACGGCGGCGGCATGTATCTGGTGGGCGCCCCCGCCGGTCCCGCCGCCCTGTGCGCCGAGGGCACCGGGGACAAGACCCTGCTGGTCAAGGAGCTCATCGGCAGCCCCGAAGCGGTGGACCAGATCGCCGCCGTGCTGCCCCAGCTGCTGCCCAAGTTCGGCGGGACCTATCGCACCCTGGGCGACAGCGTGCCCTTCGGCATGATGAAGTGGCTCTCCCCGGAGCTGGATCAGGCCTGGGACCGGGACATCCGGGCCTATCTGGGTCTGGCATTTGACTGAGAACTTGCAAAATGCACAAAAACAGCCCTTTCAATTTGTGAAAAGGGCTGTTTTTCTCTTTCCCACAGGGGAACGGCAGACGCAAAAGGAAGAACCACAGCCATTTGCCTGTGGTGACCCCAACAAAATTTCTGATTTACACCTGGCCATTTTATGATATGATAGACACATCCGAAGAGGAAAAGGTTCCCTGAGTGCAAAATGAAAGAGAACCTTCAAAACATAAACCGACTGAAAAAATTTTTAGGAGGAACGAAGCAATGAACAAGTACATTGAGCGCGTCATTGAGGCCACCAAGGCCAAGAACTCCCACGAGCCCGAGTTTCTGCAGACCGTCGAGGAGGTCCTGACCTCTCTGGAGCCCGTCATCAACGCCCACCCCGAGTATGAGAAGGCCTGCCTGCTGGAGCGGATGGTCGAGCCCGAGCGCGCCATCGAGTTCCGCGTGACCTGGGAGGACGACAACCACGAGTGGCACGTCAACCGCGGCTACCGCGTTCAGTACAACGCGGCTCTTGGTCCCTTCAAGGGCGGCCTGCGTTTCGACCCCTCCGTTAACCTGTCCATCATCAAGTTCCTGGGCTTCGAGCAGGTCTTCAAGGACGCTATGACCGGCCTGCCCATCGGCGGCGCCAAGGGCGGTTCCGACTTCGATCCCCGCGGCCGCAGCGATGCCGAGATCATGCGTTTCTGCCAGGCCTTTATGACCGAGCTGTATCGCCACATCGGCCAGGACATCGACTGCCCCGCCGGCGACCTGGGCGTGGGCGGCCGTGAGATCGGCTACCTGTATGGCCAGTATCGCCGCATCGTCGGTGGTTCCGAGTTCGGCGCCGTGTCCGGCAAGTCCGTTGTCACCGGCGGTTCCATCCTGCGTCCCGAGGCCACCGGTTTCGGCGCTGTGTACTATCTGGTCGAGGCCCTGAAGCACGACGGCGTGGACATCAAGGGCAAGAAGATCGCCATCTCCGGCTACGGCAACGTGGGCTGGGGCATCATGAAGAAGGCCGCTGAGCTGGGCGCCGCTGTCACCTACTTCGCCGGTCCCGACGGCTATGTTCACGATCCCGACGGTGTTGTCACCGAGGAGAAGCTGAACTACATCCTGGAGATGCGCGCCAACGATCCTAAGCACTGCAAGCCCTATGCTGACAAGTTCGGCTGCGAGTTCGTTCCCAACCAGAAGTGCTGGGGCGTCAAGGACGTGGACATCTACATGCCCGCCGCCACCCAGAACGACGTCAACCTGGAGTGGGCCAAGAAGATCGCTGAGTCCGGCGTGAAGTACTACATCGAGGTCGCCAACATGCCCACCACCAATGAGGCTCTGGAGTTCCTGAAGGAGCAGAAGCACATGGTCGTGGCTCCCTCCAAGGCTGTTAACGCCTGCGGCGTGGCCGTGTCCGAGCTGGAGATGGCTCAGAACGCCGAGCGTCTGTACTGGACCGCCGAGGAAGTCGACGCCAAGATGCACGCCATCATGAAGAACATCTATCACAACTCTGTTGAGGCCGCTGAGCGCTATGGCCTGGGCTATGACCTGGTCGCCGGCGCCAACATCGTGGGCTTCCAGAAGGTTGCCGACGCTATGATGGCTCAGGGTATTTTCTAATCGAAAACCCAAATAGACCTTTCTTTCGGGGAAGCGGCAATGCCGCTTCCCCGATTTTTATGCCCATTTCCTATAGCTTTCCGCCGTGGGACATGATATAATAGCTACACTTGCGGCTGCACGGGTCATTCAGCTTACCCAGCCGCCTTTCTATGCGAATTTTTGATAAGGGAGTGGACCCTTTTGTCCAAATACGAAGCGGAAATCAAGCGCAGACGCACCTTTGCCATCATCTCTCACCCCGACGCGGGCAAGACCACCCTGACGGAGAAGTTCCTGCTGTACGGCGGAGCCATCGCCCAGGCCGGTCAGGTAAAGGGCAAGAAGAACACCCGGGCCGCCACCTCCGACTGGATGGAGATCGAAAAGCAGCGCGGCATCTCCGTCACCTCCTCGGTGATGCAGTTTCAGTATGAGGGCTTCTGCATCAACATCCTGGATACCCCCGGCCACCAGGACTTCTCCGAGGACACCTACCGCACCCTGATGGCCGCCGACTCCGCCGTGATGGTCATCGACGCGGCCAAGGGCGTGGAGGCCCAGACCCGCAAGCTGTTCAAGGTGTGCGCCATGCGGGACATCCCCATCTTCACCTTCATCAACAAGATGGACCGGGAGAGCCGGGACCCCTTTGAGCTGTGCGAGGAGCTGGAGCACGAGCTGGGCATCGACACCTATGCCGTGAACTGGCCCATCGGCTGCGGCAAGGAGTTCCAGGGCGTGTATGACCGGCAGAACCGGAAGATCATCCACTTCACCTCCAACACCAACGCCCGGGCGGCCACCGCCACCGAGATCGAGCCCGACGACCCCGCCCTGGCCGACCTCATCGGCCAGGCCCGCCGGGACCAGCTGGTGGACGAGATCGAGCTGCTGGACGGGGCCTCCTGCGACTTTGACATGGACCGGGTGCGCCACGGCAAGCTGTCCCCCGTGTTCTTCGGCTCCGCCCTGACCAATTTCGGCGTGGAGCCCTTTTTGGAGGAGTTCCTGCGCATGACCACCGCCCCTCTGCCCCGCCGGGCCGGGGACGAGATCATCGACTCCTTCGACGACGACTTCTCCGCCTTTGTCTTCAAAATTCAGGCCAACATGAACAAGGCCCACCGGGACCGCATCGCCTTTATGCGGGTGGTCTCCGGCAAGTTCGAGGCGGACAAAGAGGTCTATCACATGCAGGGCGGCAAAAAGATCCGCCTGTCCCGCCCCCAGCAGCTGATGGCCGCCGAGCGGGAGATCATCGAGGAGGCCTATGCCGGAGATATCATCGGCGTGTTCGACCCGGGCATCTTCTCCATCGGCGACACCCTGTGCGCCCCGGGGAAGAAGTTCAAGTTCGACCCCATCCCCACCTTCGCCCCGGAGCATTTCCAGCGCATCCGCTCCATCGACACCATGAAGCGCAAGCAGTTCTTAAAGGGTGTGGAACAGATCGCCCAGGAGGGTGCCATCCAGATTTTCAAGACCCCCTACACCGGCATGGAGGAGGTCATCGTGGGCGTGGTGGGCACCCTGCAGTTCGACGTGCTGGAGTATCGCCTGCGCAGCGAGTATAACGTGGAGCTGTATAAAGAGGGCCTGCCCTATGAGTATCTGCGCTGGATCGTCCGGGACGACCCGGATGCCCCGCCCCTGAAGGAGGAGGACCTGCTGCTGCCCAACGACGCCAAGCTGGTGGAGGACTACAAGGGCAACCAGCTGCTCCTCTTTGCCGCCCAGTGGTCCATCCAGTGGGTGCAGGACAAGAACAAGGACCTGAAGCTGGCCGAATTCGGCGGCGCGAAGTTTTAATAAAAAAAGTCGATCCCCCAGAGCGGGAGATTGACTTTTTACCAAATCATGTTATACTGAACATAAGAGAAGGCGCTGCCGGTAGACGGGAGCCCCTCGATATTACTTCAAAGAAGTAACCGTTAAGTGGCCAAACTTAGGGCGGTTACTTCTTTTTATTTATCTGGAGAACCAGAGAAATGATGCTGACGATCAAAATGCCGAGCTGAAACAGGTCGGAATAAGTGACCATGACATCACCCCCCCTCCTATGTAGTGGAGGAGGTACAAAGAAGTGTGGCCTCCTCCCGAAGGAGGGACCCCCGCCTACCGCATACTGGCAGCGCCAGCGCATATCCATGCGCCAGAGATATTATAGCATATTATGCAGAATGTGGCAATCACGGTATTTTAAAATTGGAGGACGGTTCCTGTGACCTAAATCACAGGGACCGTCCTCCTGACTTTGGTGAGGATCATTCCAGCCAAAATTCCCAGCTGAAAAATTCCCGGCTGCCGTGGAGGCCGAACACCGCCCGGTATTGGCCGGGGGCCAGCTTTGCGCGGTAGGGGGTCAGGGAGAAGTCGAACGCGGCAGAAGTGCCGGGAGAGACGTACAGCAGGTTGGCGGTCTCGCCGGTCTGGTCCGTGGGCGGGACGAAGTACCACGCGCCGTTTTTCTGCACCTCCAGGCGGGGCTTGTCCAGCTCTCCCTCATAGTCTCCGACATTGGAGACGCGAAGGGTGATCTGGTCCGTGTCCAGGGGATACCGGTCCGCGTCGGCGGTGCAGAGGAATTGGCCGGATGGCTGCCCGGCATAGGGGGACAGCCCGGCCCTGTGGTGCAGCCACAGGAGCAGAGCGGCGGCGCAGAGCACAAAAATCAGAAGCAAAAGCAGCTGCCTTTTACGGGAACGGCTATGGTCGGTGGCAGGCATTTTCATCCCTCCTGTGATTCAATGGTTCCAAATCAGCAGCGGGGCGTTCTTCCGCCTATAGTGTATCATGCCGAAATCCAAATTGGCAACAAAAAAGGACCGCACTTGGCGGTCCTTTTTGCGTGTATATAGCGCCTCACGCCGCTGACGGGAACAGCTTTCTCAGGCGGCGGATGCAGTGGATGCAGGCGGGGAGGAGGAACAGGTCGGCGCACAGCCAGGCGGCGGGAGAGGCGAAGCAGGCGGCGGTGTAGCCGAAGATGGGGACGAAGACGCCGCCCACGGCGGTGCGGGCCAGCATCTCCAGCACTCCGGCCAGGATGGCGAACATGCTGTAGCCCATGCCCTGGATGGAGAAGCGCAGGATGTTCACCAGGGCCAGGGGGAAGAAGAAGGCGGCCAGGGTGGTGATGTATTGGGTGGTGAGCCGCACCAGCAGGGCCAGCTGCTCCTCGCCGGGGTCCAGGAAGAGCATGGCGCACTTTGGGGCAAAGAGGAGCATCCCGCCCAGGGCGATCAGCGCGTAAACAAGGCCCAGCAGACTACAGGAGCGCACCCCCTGGCTCAGCCGGTCCAGCTTGCCCGCGCCCACGTTCTGGCCGCAGTAGGTGGCCATGGCCGCGCCCATGGCGTCATAGGGGCAGGCCAGCAGCTGGAACAGTTTGGCCCCGGCGGCCACCGCCGCCACATAGGTGCTGCCCAGGGTGTTCACGGCGGACTGGAGGACGATGGAGCCGATGGCGGTGATGGAATATTGCAGGCCCATGGGGATGCCCATCATGCACAGGGTGCGGCAGGAGCGCCCGTCCAGCCGCCGCTCCTCTTTACTGGTGCGGAGAATAGCATATTTCTTGCGCATGTACACCAGACAGGCCAGACCGGACACCGTCTGAGAGGTGACGGTGGCCAGGGCCGCCCCGGCCACCCCGGCCTTGAAATACAGGATCAGGGTGAAGTCCAGAAAGATGTTCAGGAAGGAGGACAGGGCCAGGAAATACACCGGCGTTTTGCTGTCCCCCAAAGACCGGATGACGGCGGCCAGCAGATTATAGAGGAAGGTGGCCGGGATGCCCATGAAGATAACGAAGATATAGGCATAGGCGTTGTCGATGATGTCCGCCGGGGTGCGCATCACCACCAGAATGTTCCGGCAGAACAGCCCCGTGGCCACGGTGAGCACCAGGGCGAACAGGGCGGAGAGATAGGCGGCGTTGGCCACAAAGCGGCGCATCTGGCCATATTCCCGGGCCCCCATCCGCTGGGCCACCGGGATGGCAAAGCCGTTGCACACCCCCATGCAGAAGCCGATGACGAAAAAGTTGATGGAGCCGGTGGAGCCCACCGCCGCCAGGGCCTGGGCCCCCAGCAGCTTGCCCACGATCATGGTGTCCACCAGGTTATAAAACTGCTGGAACAACATGCCGCACAGGGTGGGCAGGGCGAAGGCTAAAATCAGCTTCATGGGATTGCCGGTGGTGAGGTCTTTGGTCATAGATACGCTCCTTTGCGATGAGAAAACTTATGCTCTGATTGGATACCGAACTATTATAGTCATCCGCCCCGCCCCTGCCAAGCGGCTTTTTTCACAATTTTCGGCCCGGATATGGCCCCATCTCCCACCAGAATAGAAATGCCCCCGCCTTTGATCGGCGGGGGCAGAATACAGGGGTACGCTTTTATTCCTGCCGCTGCCGGTGGGCGGCAGACAGGGCCATGCGGCGGCAGGACAGGAGGGTGGCCAGGTAATAGCCCCCGTACACCGCCAGCAGCAGCGCGGCGGCGGACAGGCTGCCGGAGGAAGAATCCAGGTTTCCGGTGACGGTGATGACTTGGTTCACCGCAGACAGGCCCACGGCGGCGTGGACAAGGCCCAGGCCCAGGGGCAGGAGAAAGGCCAGGGTGACCTGGTGGGCGGCGGAGCGGGCCAGGGCCTTCTCCTCCACCCCCAGGCGGCCCAGCAGGGCATAGCGCCTGGCGTTGTCCGCCCCCTGGGACAGCTGCTGGAGGGCCAGCACCGCCGCGGCGGCCAGCAGGAAGGTAAAGCCCAGATACAGCCCCAAAAACAGCACCAGGATCTTAGAGCCCATGGTCTCCTGATACAGGGCCAGACGGCTGTCTATCCTGACGTCCGGGCCGTCCAGGCCCTGCATGGCGTCGCTGACCAGGGGGAGGACGGTGTCCTCGGATGCCTGCTTGTCCCCGGCGTAGTCCGCCGACCACAGCTGGCGGCGGACCTCCAGCCGCTGGGCGACCTCGTCCTCCACCAGGATGCACTGCATCCCCAGGCCGCCGGTGGCGGGAACGTCCTCCTCCCAGACCAGGAGATGGGGCAGGGGGCCGGAGTAGGCGGGGCGGCCCAGGTGCTCCAGCAGGGCGTTGTAGTCGCGGAGGGCGATGGCCCCGCTGGCCTGCTCCAGGCCGGTGACGGCGGGGTCGTTGTAGTAGAGCAGACAGTCATAGCTCCAGGCCAGGGCGCGCTCGGCTCCCCCCGCTTTGATGGCGGCATCAAAGTCTACCGGACCGGACTCGTCCGCCGAGCGGTTCTGCACGGTGAGATCGAAGGGGGCTTGGTCATCGGTGAGGGCCTGAATGGTGGAATTGAGACCCACGGAGCTGGCGGTGATGCCCATGGCCAGCAGAAGCAGGATGGCGATCACCGTCTGGGACAGATAGGTGGAGTGGACCCGGCTGAGCCACTGGCGCAGGGTGAACAGGTTCAGCCCCCGGTAATAGAGAGCAGGATGCCGCTTCACCCCGTGGAGCACAAAGCCGGGGAGGGAGCGGAAGAGAAGCAGGGTCCCCGCCGTGCCCAGGATCAGCATGGCGGCGCACAGAGGCAGGACGACCAGGGCCGTCACCAGGCCGAAGTACAGAAGGATGCCATAGGCGGCCAGCAGGCAGGCCACCCCCGCCACGAACTGGACGACAGAGGCGGACAGGGGCCGGAGAGGGAGCACCTCGTTTTTCCGGTCCCCCCGCAGCAGGTCGATGAGCCGGGCCCGGGTGACCTCCACCCCGCTGAGAGCCATGACCAGCAGCAGGATGGCCCCGAAGCACACCGCCGTCTTCACGGCCGCCCCAGGGGAGAAGACCAGCCCCAACTGGGCGGACACGTCCATCTGGAACAGGGACAGGGTGAGGGCGGACAGCCCAGACGAGGCGGCTGAACCTAAGATCAGTCCGGCGGCCAGGGAGATGAGGCCGGTCACCGCCGTCTCCAGGATCAGCAGCCGGGACACCTGCCCCGGACTCATGCCCAGCAGCAGATAGCAGCCCAGCTCCTTTTTCCGGCGGCGGAGGAGGAACCGGTGGGCGTATAGAATGAGACAGGCCAGCACCACCGCCACAAAGACGGACAGGACGCCGAGCACGGTGAGGATGGCCCGCACCGTCTCGTGGCTCTTCTCCCGGAGATAGAGGATGGCCCCCTGGTCCTCCACGGAGTTGAAGGTGTAAAACAGGCACGCGCCGAAGGTGAGGGTGAGGAGATAGACGCCGTAGTCCCGGAAGGAGCGGCGCACGTTGCCCAGGGCCAGCTTACAGAACATTTTGGACCTCCCCGCCCAGCTGGGCCACCACGTCCATGATCTGCCGGAAGAAGTCCCGCCGGTCCCCCTGGCGGCGGAGCTGGGTGAAGATCTGTCCGTCCCGCAGGAAGATGACCCGGCGGCAGCAGCTGGCGGTGAAGGCGTCGTGGGTGACCATGAGGATGGTGGCCCCAAGGTCACGGTTTAGGCTCTCCAGCCGCTCCAGCAGCAGTCCGGCGGCCCGGGAGTCCAGCGCGCCGGTAGGCTCGTCGGCCAGCACTAAGTCAGGCCGGGTGACCATGGCCCGGGCGGCGGCGCAGCGCTGCTGCTGGCCCCCGGACATCTGATAGGGATACTTGTCCAGGCAGTCCTCAATCCCTAAGCGCTGGGCCATCTCCCGCACCCGGCCTTCGATCTCCCCCGCCGGGGCCTTTGTGATGGCCAGGGCCAGGGCGATATTCTCAAAGGCGGTGAGGGTGTCCAGCAGGTTGCAGTCCTGAAAGATAAAGCCCAGCCGCTCCCGGCGGAAGCGGGTGAGGGCCCGGCCCCGGAGACCGGTGAGCTCCTGCCCGCCCACCCGGATGGAGCCGGAGGTGGGCCGGTCGATCGTTGCGATGCAGTTGAGCAGGGTGGTCTTGCCCGAGCCGGAGGGGCCCATGATGCCCACAAACTCCCCCTGCTCCACCGACAGGGACACGCCGCCCAGGGCCTGGGTGGCCGCCGTCCCCCGGCCATAGACCCGCTTTAAGTCCTGGACGGATAAAATTTCTTCCATATACACGTCGCTCCTTTTCCGCCGGTCCGGCGGATGATGTGCCATTAGGATAGCACCGGGAAGCGGCGATTCCTTGGAAGAAAGTTTTAGGATTTGTTTAAAAGTGATTTAAGTCCCTCACAGCAGGAACAGCCACCCCAGCCACCCGGCGCTGGCGACTACTGCTCCCAAAGCGGCCCACAGGGGGGCGGGCAGCCGCTCCAGCCGCCGGTTCCAGGCCAGGCCCTGCTTCAGATAGCCGTCCGCCGCCCGGCGGGCCTCCTTTAAGACCTGCTCGGCGGTGACGCCCTCCCGGGCCAGGGCCTCCTCCTTCACGATGAAAATGGCCTCCTCAAACAGGCGGGGGTCGGGGGACTTGACCAGGATGACCTGGCGGGTAATGCCTTTGACCATGGCAGCACTTCCTTTCCCGGGCCTTTCAGCCCGCGCTTTTCCATATTCTGCCCCGGCGGAGGAGAACTATTCGCTTTGACAGGGCAGGGGGCGGGAGGGTATACTGGTGGCATTGACAATACCAGGACAATACCGGAAGGAGGTGCCCCCATGTCACACAATGCTGTCCGCCGATTAGAACTGACCATCACTCCCGCAGACGCCGGGGTGCGGGTGGAGCTGCTGCTGCGCCGGAAATTCGGCCTGTCCGGCACGGTGATCCGCCGCATCAAGTGGCTGGAGGACGGCATCCTGCTGGACGGGGCGCGGGTGAACACCCGGTGTGTGCCGAGGGTGGGACAAATCCTGTCCGTCCGCCTGTCTGACCCGGAGCGGCGCAGCGGCGTGGTCCCCGCCCCGGGGGAACTGGATATCCGCTATGAGGACGGAGATCTCGTCGTGCTGAACAAGGCCCCCGGGGTGACGGTCCACCCGGGTCCGGGGCACTTTTACGATACAGTGGGTAATTTTCTTCTCTGGCATTACGATCAGGAGGGGGCGGAGGCGGATTTTCACCCCGTCCACCGCCTGGACCGGGGCACCTCCGGCCTGATGGTGGTGGCCAAGCACCCCCACGCCCAGGAGAGATTAAAGGAGCAGCTGCACACGGCGGACTTCTTCCGGGAATATCTGGCGGTATGCGACGGCTGCCCCCGGCCGAAGACCGGCGTCGTGGACGCCCCCCTGGGGCCAAAGCCCGGCTCCCTGGTGGAGCAGATGGTCCGCCCCGATGGAAAGCCCGCCCGCACCCGGTATACGGTGCGGTTGGAGCGGGAGGGGCGCAGTCTCCTTCGCCTGGCCCTGGACACCGGGCGCACCCACCAGATCCGGGTCCACATGGCCAGCCTGGGCTGCCCCCTCACCGGGGACTTTCTCTATGGAAGGGAGGCACCGGAGCTGATCCCCCGGCCCGCCCTCCACTCCGCCCGCCTGTCCTTCCGCCACCCCATCACCGGCAGGCGGCTGGACTTTACCCAGCCCATGCCCCAGGACATGGCCGCCCTGATGGGGCTGGAGAAGGGGGACCCCACCGGAAAAATCCTGTACAATCAGACCGATTTATGATACAGTTACAGACACATACAGACGCGAAAGCCCTGCCTCGGTCCGGTTTTTCGGGGCGGGAAAGATTACAAAAAGGATGGGATCGACATTGGATTACGCAGCGGAATCGTTAAAGCTCCATTATCAGTGGAAGGGTAAGATCGAGGTGACCCCCCGGGCCGCCGTGGACAGCAAGGACGCCCTGTCCCTGGCCTATACCCCCGGCGTGGCCCAGCCCTGCCTGGAGATCCAGAAGGACATCAACAAGAGCTATGAGCTGACCCGCCGGTGGAACACCGTGGCCGTGGTCACTGACGGCACCGCCGTCCTTGGCCTGGGCGACATCGGCCCCGAGGCCGGTATGCCCGTGATGGAGGGCAAGTGCGTGCTGTTCAAGGCCTTCGGCGGGGTGGACGCCATCCCCCTGTGCGTGCGCAGCAAGGACGTGGACGAGATCGTCAACACCATCGCCCTGCTGGCCGGGTCCTTCGGCGGCATCAACCTGGAGGACATCTCCGCCCCCCGGTGCTTCGAGATCGAGCGGAAGCTGAAGGAGCGCTGCGACATCCCCGTTTTCCACGACGATCAGCACGGCACCGCCGTGGTGGTGCTGGCCGCCCTGACCAATGCTCTGAAGGTGGTGGGCAAGAAGATCGAGGACGTGAAGATGGTCTCCTGCGGCGCGGGCGCCGCCGGCATCGCCATCATGAAGCTGCTCATGGCCCGGGGCCTGAAGCACGTCATCATGTGCGACAAGCAGGGCGCGATCTATGACGGCATGGAGGGCCTGACCCCCGCCCAGGCGGAGATGGCCAAGGTCACCAATCAGGAGAAGCGCAAGGGCACCCTGGCGGAGATGCTGGTGGGGGCCGACGTGTTCCTGGGCGTCAGCGCCCCCGGCCTGGTCACGCCGGAGATGGTGAAGACCATGGCCCCCGGTGCCGTCCTGTTCTCCATGGCCAACCCCGTGCCCGAGATCATGCCCGACCTGGCCCGTCAGGCCGGAGCCGCCGTGGTGGGCACCGGCCGCAGCGACTTTCCCAACCAGATCAACAACGTGATGGCCTTCCCCGGCATCTTCCGGGGCGCGCTGGACGTGCGGGCCAGCGACATCAACGACGAGATGAAGATCGCCGCCGCCCAGGCCATTGCCAGCATCGTCTCTGACGAAGAGCTGAATGCCGACTATATCCTCCCCGCCGCCTTCGACCCCCGCGTGAAGGACGCGGTGGCCGCCGCCGTGGCCCAGGCCGCCCGGGATTCCGGCGTGGCACGCATCTGAGCATAACAGCATGAAAAATTCCCGCTGCATGGTGATGTGCAGCGGGAATTTTTATAATTTTCGTGTTTTCCACCCCCGCAGGGGGTGGAAAACACATGGATTCTATGCAGCGGGGCGATTTTTCTAAAACTTATACTTCGGTTTCTAAGGGCTTCACGCAAATTTCCAGCACCCGGCGGTGTTCTACCCGGGTGACGGTGACGTCCAGACCCTCGGCCTGGAAGTGGTCGCCCTCCTCGGGGACCCGGCCCACCTGCTCCATGACCCAGCCGGAGACGGTGGCCGCGTCGCAGGTGCCCTTCACCTGGAACAGGTCGTACAGGTCGTCCAGGTTGGCCGAGCAGGCGATGAGATAGCTGCCGTCGGGCTGCTTGCGGAAGGTCTCGATGACCTCGTCGTGCTCGTCCCAGATCTCGCCCACCAGCTCCTCCAGGATATCCTCTAATGTGGCGATGCCCTGGGTGCCGCCGTATTCATCCACCACCACGGCCATGTGGGCCTTGTTCTTCTGCAAAATGCGCAGCAGCTCGGATATCTTGGTGTTGCCCGTGGTGTAAAATACGGGGGTCTTCAACTGCCGGATCATGGTCTCTCCCCGGTAGCGGGCGGCGTAGAAGTCCTTTTCGTGGATGACGCCCACGATGTTGTCGATGGTCTCGTGATAGACGGGGATGCGGG
This sequence comes from uncultured Eubacteriales bacterium, assembly GCA_900549405.1. Taxonomy (GTDB): domain Bacteria; phylum Bacillota; class Clostridia; order Oscillospirales; family Oscillospiraceae; genus Lawsonibacter. The sequence goes on from URNZ01000003.1 coordinate 14,165, forward strand.
AGAAGCCGCTCTCGGCAAACAGGGCGGCCAGCTCCTCCATGGAGTCATCCTCTTCAATGGCGGTCAGGTCCACACGGGGGGTGAGGATCTCGGACACCTCCATGTCGTTGAACTCGATGGCGTTGCGGATCAGGTCGCTCTCGTGGCTGTCCAGGCCGCCCTCGGTCTCCGCCTGGTCCACCATGCCGACCAGCTCCTCCTCGGTGATGCCCTCGTCATCCTTTTTGCGGAACAGATGGCCCAGCAGGGCCTTCCACTGGCCGAAGAGAAAGTTGGCCGGGGTGAACAGGACCATGAGCATCCGCAGCAGGGGGGTGGCGAACAGGGCCCAGCGCTCGGCGTTCTCCTTGGCCAGGCTCTTGGGGGAGATCTCGCCGAAGATCAGGATGATGACCGTCAGGGCCACGGTGGACACGGTGGGGCCATACTGGTGGAACCACCGGGTACACAGCACGGTGGCCACGGTGGTGGCGGTGATGTTCACCACGTTGTTGCCGATGAGGATGGTGGACAGCAGCTTGTCATAGTTTTCCGCCAGGGCCAGGGTCCGGGCGGCCCGGACATTCCCGTCATCGGCCCGGGCTTTCAGCCGGATGCGGTTGAGAGAGGTGAAGGCTGTCTCTGTGGCGGAGAAATAGGCGGAAAAAGCCACCAAAATGATGAGGGCCGCAAGCATACCGATACTGGCACTGTCAAGGTCCATAATAAAGGGATCAACTCTGCTTTCTGTTTCACAAATTTTCGTCTCCCGTGGGAGCGATTTCCAAGGAGTATACCATACCTTTTCTCTGATTGCAACGGATAGTCCATAAACCAAACGGATTTTACACGGATTTTCCGGCTTCTTTGTCTGGTTTTCACGCCGGGAAAGGCTCACAAGCAAAATCCGCTCCGATTTGCAAAGAAAAAAGGGTGATAGGCCAAAGCTGGCCCTTGCTTTTTGAAAAGAATAATGCTAACATACCCTTGATTTGATAAGCAGGGCGTCTGACCAAGGGCGTCCCAATCTTTGTTTCTGGAGGAACTGCGCTTATGTTTAAGAAGCTGATCGAGATCCTGAAGGCCCACCCCCGGAAGATCGTCTTCACCGAGGGCTCTGACCCCCGCATTCTGGAGGCGTCCGCCCGGCTGCTGTCCGGCACCTTCCTGACCCCCATCCTGGTGGGCAATCCTGACGAGATCCGCCAGGCCGCCGAGGACGCCGGTTTCAACATCCGGGGCGCCATCATCATCGACCCTGAGAACTATGAGAACATGGAGACCATGGTCTCCCGCATGGTGGAGCTGCGCAAGGGCAAGATGACCGAGGACGACTGCCGCAAGGCCCTGAAGAAGAGCAACTATTTCGGCACCATGCTGGTGGCCATGGGCGAGGCCGACGCCCTGCTGGGCGGCGCCACCTACTCCACCGCCGACACCGTCCGTCCCGCCCTGCAGCTGGTGAAGACCAAGCCGGGCAACACCATCGTGTCCTCCTGCTTCATTCTGGTGCGCCCCTCCGCCACCGGCGACAACGACGTGCTGGCCATGGCCGACTGCGCCATCAACATCAAGCCCAGCGAGGACGAGCTGGTGGAGATCGCCTCTGAGACCGTGGACTGCGCCAAGATCTTCGGCGTGGACCCCAAGGTGGCCTTCCTGAGCTACTCCACCTTCGGCTCCGGCAAGGGCGAGGACGTGGACAAGATGCGCAACGCCGCCGACAAGGCCAAGCTGGCCATGCCCAACGTGCCCATCGAGGGCGAGCTGCAGTTCGACGCCGCCGTCTCTCCCCGGGTGGCCAAGACCAAGTGCCCCAACTCCAAGGTGGCCGGTTATGCCAACACCTTCATCTTCCCTGACATCAACGCCGGCAACATCGGCTATAAGATCGCCCAGCGCCTGGGCTCCTTCGAGGCCTATGGCCCCATCCTGCTGGGCCTGAACGCCCCCATCAACGACCTGTCCCGGGGCTGCAACGCCCAGGAGGTCTATTCCATGGCCATCATCACCGCCGCTCTGGCCTGATGACAGCTTGAAAAACAAATAACGCACAAGCGGGCTGCACAGAATGCCTTGACGGCATGTGTGCAGCCCGCTTTTTTGTCAGGCTTATGGTTCGTCTTGTTCATCCTCTGCGGGCCGGTCCAGGGAGACCCAGGCGGCCCAATAGCAGGCTGCGGAGAGGACCGGATACAGCAGGGAGAGGAACCGCCCGTGGGTGCAGCCCCAATAAGAGAGCCAGACGCCAAAGAGTAGGTGGGGCGTGTACAGCACGACGAACCAGCGCCTGCGGCTGGCGCTTTCAGTAAAAACCAGCTTTTTAGTGGGGTAGGTGAGAAAGAGACCGTAGACAATGAACACCCGGATGACCGCGGCCTCCGCCCCGGCGGTCTCGGCAAACTTCAGGGCGTACAGACCAAAGGCCGGGAGGGGGAGAAAGTTCAGTGCTTCAGTCCAGAACTTGGGGTGGCGGAAGATGGGGTTTGACATTTGGCTTCACCTCACAGCAGGAAGATGGAGATTCGGGTCAGTGGGGCTTGGCTTGATGTGCTCTCTAAAGTATATTGTACAGGCCATACAGGAAAAGTCAACGGTTCTGTAAAAAAGAACGGTGCGTCTGGGCCGGAGCGGGAAAACTTTTGTCTTTACTTGACCAAAGTGCAGTGATATAATTTCAGCCAGGTTAAATATTTTCACGGGGGTCTCTATTTCCCCGTGCAGGAGGTTTTGCATCATGGTCAACCAACGTATGCTGGGCCTGGGCACTGCCCGGTCTGTGATCCGGGAGCTGTTTGAGTATGGCAAGCAGCGCGCCGCCGTGGTGGGTGCGGAGAATGTGTTCGACTTCTCCCTGGGCAACCCCAGCGTCCCCGCCCCCGACGCCATCAATGAGACGGCCATCCGCATTCTGAAGGAGCAGCCCGAGCTGATCCACTGCTACACCAGCGCCCAGGGCGACGCCGCCGCCCGGCAGCGCTTTGCCGACTCTCTGAACCGCCGCTTCCAGGGCAACTATACCGCCGACCAGTTCTATATCACCGTGGGTGCGGCGGCCTCTCTGTGCTGCGTGTTCAACGGCCTGACCTGCCCGGGGGACGAGTTCATCGTCTTTGCCCCCTATTTCCCCGAGTATAAGGTGTTTATCGAGGGGGCCGGGGCCAAGATGGTGCTGATCCCCCCGGAGATCGAGCACTTCCAGATCGACTTTGACGCCCTGGAGCGCTCCATCACCCCCCACACCAAGGGCGTGGTGGTGAACACCCCCAACAACCCCTCCGGCGTGGTCTACTCCCGCCAGACCCTGGAGAAGCTGGCGTCCGTCCTCACCGCCAAGAGCCAGGAATACGGCCACCCCATCTATCTCATCTCGGACGAGCCCTATCGGGAGATCGTGTTCCAGGGCTTTGAGGTGCCCTGGGTGCCCCACATCTACAAGGACACCATCGTGTGCTACTCCTTCTCCAAGTCCCTGTCTCTCCCCGGCGAGCGCCTGGGCTATGTGCTGGTCCCCGGCGACGTTACCGACGCAAAGGAGGTCTATGCCGCCGTGGCCGGAGCGGGCCGCTCCCTGGGCTATGTGAACGCCCCCAGTCTGTTCCAGCAGGTCACCTCCCTGTGCTGCGACATGACGTCTGATCTGGCGGTGTACGAGCGCAACTGCAAGCTGCTGGTCACCTCCCTGCGGGAGATGGGCTATCACGTGGCTGAGCCCGGCGGAGCCTTCTATCTGTTCCCCCGCTCTCTGGAGCCCGACGACATGGCCTTCAGCGAGCGGGCCAAGCAGTTCGACCTGCTGCTGGTCCCCGGCTCCGGCTTCGGCGCTCCCGGCCACGTGCGCATCGCCTATTGCGTCCAGACCGAGCGTATCGAGCGGGCCCTGCCCAAGTTCAAGGCATTGGCCGATTCCTACAAGTAAAACAAATAAAAAAACACAGGGCCAGGTCGGCCCTGTGTTTTTTTAAAGATTCCCATCCCGGTTAAATTTGCGGTAAAAATCCTTTGTCAGGTCGATGAACGCCCGGGCGGCGGGGGAGAGGAAGCCGTTTTTCTTGTACACCACCGCCGTGGGGCAGGTGAGGGGCGGCTCCCCGATGGTGAAGCAGGCCAGCCGGTCTAAATAGGGGGTGCGGGAGATGCCGCTCTCCTGCAGAAAGGCAAAGCCCATGTTCCCCGCCGCCAGGTTGATGGCGGTGGTGTTGTTGGTGGTGACCAGGATGTTTTGCGGCTCTACATTCAGCACGGAGAAGGTGTTGTACAGCAGCTTGGCCAGCCGCCAGTCAGAGGGGAGCATGACGATCCGCTCGTGCTCCAGCTGCCGCAGCTGGGTGAAGTGGAGGGGGCGGTCATAGGGGCTGTCCAGCCCCCGCAGCAGGGGGTGGTCCTTGTGGCCGATGAGGAAGACCCGCTCCCGCATGATCAGCTCATAGGACAGCTCGGTCAGGTCGGTGGGGATGTGCATGACGCAGAAGTCGATGACGCTGTCCTCCGCCAGCTTGGTCAGCTCGGGCACGGCGGCCTCGTGAAGGACCACCTGCACGTCGGGGTACTGGGGGGTGAACAGGGGCAGGATGTCGGGCAGCAGCATGGCCCCACGCCAGGGGGACACGCCGATGTGCAGCACCGGGCGGTTCCGGTCCTGGATGTCCCGCAGGTCGCTGAGCAGCTGCCGGTCCAGATAGCTCTGCCGCTCCAGATAGGCATAGAACACCTCTCCCGCCGAGGTGAGAGTGAGGGGGGTGTGGGACCGGTCCATCAGGGCCACCCCCAGGGTGTGCTCCAGCTTGGCCAGATACTGGCTGAGATAGGGCTGGGAGAGATACAGCTGCTCGGCGGCCTTAGAGATGCTGCGCTCCTTGGCGATGGTGAGAAAATATTCAGGATTCTTGACGAACATAAGCGCCCCTCCCAAAGTTCGGGCCAGATCGGCCAGTGAGGCTATCATATCACAGATCGGGATGGGAGAAAAGATAAAAAAGCCGCTGACCGCGTGTATGCGCACGGTCAGCGGCCCGTCCCTCGGGGATGCCTGTCCCGAAAGACTTTCTGGTGGTCAGAGAAATCTTGAATAAAAGGGGTAGGAAGAAAGCAGGGAGGTGTGAGGAGGGGGGAGTTAGCTTTCTCTAACCAAGCATAGGTTAGCATAAACTAACCGACATGTCAACAGGAAATTTTCAAATTTGAAAATTTTTTTGTGGGGAGACGGATTGCCACGTCAGGGCTGCGCCCTTCCTCGCAATGACAGGGTACAGAGGGCCTGTACTCGACACAGAAGACTGTATTTTTGTCATTGCGAGGAGCGAAGCGACGTGGCAATCCGTTTCACTTGGTCATCTCTTGTTTTCTCTGTACCAGATGCTCCATCATGTTCCGGTCAAAGGTGAGGCAGGCGCCCATGGGGTCGATGACGAAGCCGGCGGCCCGGTTGTCCCGGAGGACCATGCCGGCATAGTGGTCAAAGGTGAGGGCCACCGTCTGCTGGTTTTTGGGGCCGCACAGCTTGCGCAGTTCGTCCCAGCCGGTGAAGGCGGGGAAGAAGGGCTGGCCCTCCTGATTGGTCAGCAGCTGAAAGCGCAGGGCGGCCTCCTTTCCCTCCGTCTCGGGGACGATGTCCGCCGGGGCCAGGAATTGGGCCTGAGAGATCACGATATCCAGCACGGCCTCTCGGCTTTCCCGGCTGTTCTCCGTCTGCATCCGGGCGATGGCCTGGAGCAGAGGGGCGTTGTCCAGGACCTGTTCATTGGATTCCATATAGCAAAGACCTCCTAAACAAAAGCGCATTCCCGCCCCCGCAGGGGGCGGGGATCAAATATTTTATATATTTTACCCCATCAGCCCCCCACTGGCAAGGCTTTGTCCATTTATCCAGTGGACAGCGGGGGCGGGCTGTGGTAAGATACCCCTTGACGAGTTTCCACATCTCGTCCAAGCACAGCCCACCGCCCCAAACGCGTGGAACGCCCGGCCACGGGGGGAGGAAAAGCTGTGTTCGTTCGGGGGACTTTAAAAAAGTAAGTCCCGCCGTTCTCTAAAGAAGAAAATGGAGGTTTTTTTATGTCTAAATTCTCTGTCCGCGATCTCACCCTGGCGGCCATGCTGGCCGCGGTGTATGCCGTGCTCACCATGGCTCTGCCCATCCCCCAGTATGGCGGGGTGCAGATCCGCTTTGCCGAGGCGCTGACCGTGCTGCCCTTCCTGTTCCCCGCCGCCACGCCGGGGCTGTTTGTGGGCTGCCTCATCGCCAACCTGCTCTCCCCCTATGGCCTGCTGGATGTGGTGGCCGGTTCCGCCGCCACCCTCATCGCCTGCCTGTGGACCCAGAGCCTGCGCAATCGCTGGCTGGCTCCCCTGCCCCCGGTGGTGTGCAACGCCGTCATCGTGGGGGCGGTGATCGCCTTTGCCGAGGGGGGCACCGGTGGGGCCTTTTGGACGGCCTATGCCTTTAACGCCTTCACCGTGGGCCTGGGCGAGCTGATCGCCAGCGCCGTGCTGGGCCAGCTGCTGCTGGGCGTGCTGCCCCGAGTGAGCTTTTTCCGGGAGATGATCCCCGCCGACAAGCTGGACCGGCTGGGGCTGAAGGCCCGCGTGAGCGGTCAGGGCTGACCGCTGCTGCCGGGCGAGGGGGCGGCCAGACAAGTGGAGTCTGGCCGCCCCCCTTTTCTTTCTGGGTCACGTTCATAGTTTGGTCATAAATTGTTTACACTTACACCGGGATTTTGTCCCGGTCTTTTGCTACTATACCCATTAACCGGTTAACGATTTTCTGATCGCGTATCCACAGGTTTTCGCTCCCCCCAGGGGAGCGGGAAACCAAAAGAAATGAACGACACACCCAGAGAGGATGATCTTCAAGATGCAAGAGATCAAAAAGCCATCGAAAAAACCCCTGGTATACTACTATCTGCTCACCCTGGCCATCCTGCTGTTGCTCAACGCCACCCTGTTCCCCTCTATGAACAAGAGCCGCATTGAAAACGTGACCTATGACGTGTTCATGTCCATGACGGACGAGAAGCAGATCGACCAGGTGGAGATCCGGGACGACCAGATCCTGTTCACGGATAAGGACGGCAAAATTTACGAGACCGTGGCCACGGAGGACGCCGGACGCACCCAGCGCCTTTACGACTCCGGGGCCAAGTTCCAGCAGATCGACACCCAGCCCTCCGCCATGACCAGCCTGCTGGTGAACTGGATTTTGCCCCTGGTGCCCTTTATGCTCATTGGCTATTTGCTCAACCGCCGGATGCAGAAGGCCATGGGCGGCAAGGACGGCATGATGTTCGGCATGGGCGGCAGCTCCGGGGCCAAAGTATATGTGCCCTCCTCCACCGGCATCCGCTTTGCCGACGTGGCCGGGGAGGACGAGGCCAAGGAGCTGCTGGGGGAGATCGTGGACTTCCTCCACGACCCGGAGAAATACCGGGAAATTGGCGCCAAGCTGCCCAAGGGCGCCCTGCTGGTGGGCCCTCCGGGCACCGGCAAAACGCTGCTTGCCAAGGCCGTGGCCGGTGAGGCCAATGTGCCCTTCTTCTCCATCGCCGGGTCGGAGTTTGTGGAGATGTTCGTGGGCCGGGGCGCGGCCAAGGTCCGGGACCTGTTCAAGCAGGCCAACGAGAAGGCCCCCTGCATCATCTTCATCGACGAGATCGACACCATCGGCAAAAAGCGGGACGGCCAGTTCTCCGGCGGCAATGACGAGCGGGAGCAGACCCTGAACCAGCTGCTCACCGAGATGGACGGCTTTGACGGCAGCAAGGGCGTGGTGGTCCTGGCGGCCACCAACCGGCCCGACTCCCTGGACCCCGCCCTGCTGCGCCCGGGCCGCTTTGACCGGCGCATCCCTGTTGAACTGCCCGATTTACAGGGCCGCATCGACATCTTAAAGGTCCACGCCAAGAAGATCCGTCTGGCCGACGGGGTGGACTTTGCCCCTATCGCCAGAATGGCCTCCGGCGCGTCCGGCGCGGAGCTGGCCAACATCGTCAACGAGGCCGCCCTGCGGGCCGTGCGGGATGGGCGGGGCTTTGCCACCCAGGAGGACCTGCAAGAGAGCGTGGAGGTGGTTATCGCCGGATACCAGAAGAAGAGCCGGGTGCTGTCTGACCAGGAGAAGAAGATCGTGGCCTATCACGAGACGGGCCACGCCTTGGTGGCCGCCATGCAGAGCCACTCCGCCCCCGTACAGAAGATCACCATCATCCCCCGCACCTCCGGGGCCCTGGGCTATACCCTCCAGGTGGACAACGGGGACCACTTCCTCATGTCCAAGGAGGAGCTGCTGAACAAGGTCTGCACCTACACCGGCGGACGGGCGGCGGAGGAGCTGGTTTTCGGCTCCATCACCACCGGGGCCTCCAACGACATCGAACAGGCGACCAAACTGGTGCGCTCCATGATCGCCCGCTTCGGCATGAGCCAAGAATTCGGTTTTGCCGCCTTCGAGACCATGAGCAACCAGTACCTGGGCGGGGATGCCTCCCTGGCCTGCTCCCCGGAGACCCAGGCCCGCATGGACCGCCTGGTCACCGAGACCATCCAGAAGGAGTATGACAAGGCCATGACCATCCTCCGGGACAACCGGGACAGCCTGGACAAGCTGGCCAACTTCCTCTATGAGAAGGAGACCATCACCGGGGAGGAGTTCATGGACATGCTCCGCTCCGACGGCAAAGTGTAAACGCGGCAGAGTGGAAACAGCCTGTCTTGACAAAGTCCCACCGGGGGCGTATGATAAACACTGCAAGCAGGGGAGCCCGGGCTGTCGGGCTGAGAGGGAGCAAGCGCGCTCCGACCCTTTCACCTGATGCGGGTCATGCCGCCGGAGGGACGTTTGCCGGTCATATTTTCAATTTGACGGGGGCGGTCCTTTGGGGCCGCCCCCGTTTTCGGTGTATCCACTTTTTTCAGGGGGGATGTGGAAAAAACCAGGCGCCCCGGCCCAGGGCCGGGAGCGGACCGAGGGGGAGCGCCCTGGGTCCGGGCCCAACAGCCAGCGATGGGAAGCCGTGTTCCGGCGTGAGAGGAGACCAGCAAGTCTCGACCGAACCGAAGAAGCGAACGCTTTTTCGGCCCTGTTCACCGGCGAAAAGCCGAGAGAGAGGGAAACGCTGCGGGCCTTTTGCGCGGTTTTTCCCCGTTTGAAAAAGGAGTTTTACACCATGAATCAGTCCAATGTGAAAAAGCTGGCGGTGGCCGGGCTGCTGTGCGCCCTGGCCGTGGTGGGCAGCATATTCATCGTCTTCCCCGTCTTTGGCAGCAAGTGCGCCCCGGTGCAGCACATGGTCAACATCCTGTGCGCCGTGTTCCTGGGCCCTTGGTACGGGGTGGGTGTGGCCTTTGGGGCCAGCCTCATCCGCAACCTGCTGGGCGTGGGCAGCCTGATGGCCTTCCCGGGCAGCATGTGCGGGGCCCTGCTGTGCGGTCTGGTGTTCTGGAAGACCAAGAACCTGGCCGCCACGCTGGTGGGCGAGGTGTTCGGCACCGGCATCATCGGCGGTCTGGCCGCCTATCCCGTGGCTGTGCTGTTTATGAACGTCGGCGCCGCCGCTGTGGCCTTCTATGCCTATATCATCCCCTTCCTCATCTCCACTGTGGCCGGTTCTATTCTGGCCGGTATCTTAGTGGCCGCCCTGAAGCGCACCGGCGCTTTGAAGACCATGGGCGCGGCCCTGGAGCAGTAAGACAAGATCATTATAAGAAAACTGCGGCGCAGCCCATCTGTAAAAGGGCTGCGCCGCAGTTTTATCTGATCGTTTTTTTAAGGCTTTGTGCCGGGGACGAAGTGCCGGGCGGGCAGCACGTCGGCCAGGGCCACCAGGGGAACGGACAGGCCGCCGTCCCGCTGCAAGCGCGGGGTGCGCACCGTCACCCGGGTGGGCATAGGTCCGGTGGGCAGGGCTAAAATCGCCGCCGGGACGCCAGCTTCGGAGGAATTTACCATCAGGCTGCCCCCGTGGAGCCGGGCAATGATCCCGGCCAGGGGCATCCCCAATCCGGCCCCCGAGCCGGGGCGGGGGACGCCATAGTCGCTCTCACGCCCCAGCAGAGCGTCCAGCTGCTGGGGGGGTGGGGCCGACCCCGGGGCCACGGTGACCACGGCTCGGGTGCCCAGCCGCCGCAGGGACAGGGTCAATGGCCCCCGGCCTGTCCACCGGGCTCCGTTGGCGATCAGCTCCAGCAGCACGTGCTCCAGCAGCCCTGAGTCCCCGGGGATGAGCAGGGAGGACAGGGCGCTGTGATAGGTCAGGACGACGCCCTCCGCCCCCAAAAGACCGGCGCAGCCGTCCACCACCTTGCGGCACAGGGCGGCCAGGTCCATGGCCGCGGGGTGAAAGTCCCGCGTCCCGGGCTGGCCCAGCTGGCGGAGCAGGTCCAGGTTGTCCGTCAGGCGGAAGAGCTGATAATAGCTCTTCCAGAACATCCCCTGAGAGGCCGGGGGGATATCCGCCGCCGCCAGCTGCATCTGGGCCAGATAGGTGCGCATCTGGCGCAGGGCCCCGTCCAGCTGGGGGTCGGTCAGCGCCGGTTGGGGCGCGGGGATCAGCACGGCCAGCCGCCCCCACTTCGTCTCGGTCAGCTGGACCCGCCAGGCCGCGCCGCCCAGGGTGACCAGACCGCCGCCCTCCCCGGAGAGGGCCAGCAGCTCCGGGGGTATCGGCTCCCCCGGCTCCAGCTGAGGCAGCCGCCGCCGGACCGCCCCGTTGATGGCCACGATCCGGTCCTGCCACAGCAGCAGCGCCGCCGCCGGGAATGCGTTCAAAAAGCTCTCGCGCAGCTCTTGCACGTCGGACATGGTGACTCCTCCAAACCTGTGATCGGCTCATTTCTCTCTGGCTGCCTGTGTCGGTGGGCCGTCTTTGTGCAGTTTACGTTCACAGTGATTATACCAAAGTTTACCACACCCGGCAAGAACAAAAGTGAAAAACCGTAAATTTTGTCGAACAGCCGGTTTACTCCGCTTTTAAGCCCCCGGAGCCGCCGCCTTTTTAGTATAAGGCCGGGCTTACCCACGGTATGGCTAATTTTAATAAAAAATCTTTTGGATTTATAGGAAAAAAACCACTACCAAAATTCTTGCAACGGGGGTATAATAGGGACAGTTCCAAGCAACAAGCATTCAAAATTCCAAAGCGTGAATATGAATCAAAAAGGAGTCATTCAACATGAGCATTAAAGTTGGCATCAATGGCTTTGGCCGCATCGGCCGCATGGTGTTCCGCGCCAGCCTGAACCACCCCGAGATCGAGATCGTGGGCATCAACGATCTGTGCCCCGCCGACTACCTGGCTTACATGCTGAAGTATGATACCATGCATGGCAAGTGCGAGGCGGAGATCGGCCACACCGAGAACGCCATCATCGTCAACGGCAAGGAGATCCCTGTCTCCGCCGAGCGCAACCCCGCCGACCTGCCCTGGGCTAAGCTGGGTGCTGAGTATGTGGTGGAGTCCACCGGCCTGTTCCTGACCAAGGAGAAGGCTCAGGGCCACCTGGCTGCCGGCGCCAAGAAGGTCGTCATGTCCGCCCCCTCCAAGGACGACACCCCCATGTTCGTCTGCGGCGTGAACCTGGACAAGTACACCACCGACATGAACTTCGTGTCCAACGCCTCCTGCACCACCAACTGCCTGGCCCCTATCGCCAAGGTCCTGAACGACAACTGGGGCATCAAGGACGGCCTGATGACCACCGTTCACTCCGTCACCGCCACCCAGAAGACCGTTGACGGTCCCTCTCTGAAGGATTGGCGCGGCGGCCGCGCTGCCACCGGCAACATCATCCCCTCCTCCACCGGCGCCGCCAAGGCCGTGGGCAAGGTCATTCCTTCCCTGAACGGCAAGCTGACCGGTATGTCCATGCGTGTCCCCACCCTGGACGTGTCCGTGGTCGACCTGACCGTCAACCTGGAGAAGCCTGCCAAGTACGAGGAGATCTGCGCCGCCATGAAGAAGGCCTCTGAGGGCGAGCTGAAGGGCATCCTGGGCTATACCGACGAGGCCGTTGTCTCCAGCGACTTCCTGGGCGACACCCGCACCTCCATCTTCGACGCCGACGCCGGCATCGCCCTGACCGACACCTTCGTCAAGGTCGTGTCCTGGTACGACAACGAGATCGGCTATTCCAACAAGGTCCTGGAGCTCATCAAGCACATGTACTCCGTCGACCACAAGTAAGAATGCATCCAAAATTCCCGGTCAGGTTTCTGACCGGGAATTTTTTTGCGCTTTCTCAAAGAAAATCACAGAAGCTGTTACCTGAATTCTGGTGGAAAGAGTTGAATTTTCCAGTTTTGAATAGTACAATAGAAAAAAGTTGAATTCTTGTGTGGATTCAGAACAGAGAGAGGGATGACGTTATGAGAAAACGGATACTGAGCGTTTTGCTCTGCCTTGTCATGCTGACTGGGTTGTTTCCGGCAGCCGCCCTTGCGGCGGACGAAGAGGCAGAGGGCCCGGCGGCGCAGGTGGGCGGCCAGACCTATTCCAGCCTAAAGGCCGCGATCACCGCCGCAGGAGCGGGCGGCACCATCACCCTGCTGCGGGACTATCGGCAGCAGGGCGACGAGGATGCGGTCCTCCTTGATCTGACCGATAAAACGCTGGACTTAAACGGCTTTACCTATCACTTCGGGTATGCCTGTCACTTTACCGGCAGCAACGGCACGATCAAAAACGGCGCGATGACCATAGACGACAACAGCAACGACACCTGGGCGCTAGCCGTCAACGGGCCCTATGCAGATCATTTTACCATCGATGGCGTCACGCTGAACAAGGGCATCCTGATCCAGCACGGGACGGACGTTCAGCTGAACGATCTGACGGTGACAACGCCGGAGCGTAATGATGCGGCGGCGGTCCAGATCAATGGCGGGTGCTCTGCCACCATCACCGGCGGCAGCTATACCGCCACCGGCTACGCCGCGTCCGCCGTACACAACAACGGCGGCACGCTGACCATCAACGGCGGTAAATTTTTCGCCAGCGGCTCTGACGCGAGGACCGTGTGGAACGGCCTGAAAAATGATACGGACAACCGGGTCACGATAAGCACCACCACCATCAACGACGGGATCTTTACGAAGGAGAACGGGTGGCTGCTTTACAACTGGTCCAAACTGACCATCAATGGCGGCACGTTTATCGCTGAAAACAGCTTTTTGAACGATTACCTCAGCACTGCGGAGACGACCCTGAACGACGGATACTTCGGGAAGGTAAATTATTTCGGCAGCGGCGTTGGCCGCCTGGATATTTACGGCGGCTGTTATGAGATCGAGCCCTATCCGTCTAGGTCGGTCTCTGAGGATGCCCCCTATGGATACACGGTGATCCTCAGCGACGTACCCGGCTATCCCTATCAGGTGGTGAAGAAGACCAACGATGTGTACGCCTGCGCCTACCCGGACAGCTTGCCCGATGTCCCGAAGGACCATCCGATGTATTACGCTCCGACGACTTGCCAGGTGGATGTGCTGGAAGCGGCGGTGAGAGAGGCTGCGCAGGAGCTGGACGAGGAAACTATTTATGAACTGAAAATGCGGGCATCGGAGTCTGGCGGCACAAAGTTTGACGTACTGCCGGGGTATATTTACCTGTATGTGGTCGCAGATATGCACTTTGTGCCGGGTGACCTGGAGAAAGACCATCTCTCCATGGAACTGACCCCGGTATACAGCATCTGGGCATCTACGGAGTCTGACTATGGGTGCAATGATTTCGACGAGGACGAGAATGGCGACCCTTACAGATCCGACTGCTACAAGGTCCAGGCCGCCCAGGAATTGCAGATCGATAAGCCGGTAACGGTCCAGCTCAGGACTTTGCCGGACGACTTTGTAAACGATCTGCTTGCCTCGGATGGCGTTTATGTCGAGCATCTGAAGGGCGAACAGAAGTATATCTATGACTGCAAGCTGATCGAGCTCAATAGCGAGCCGACTCCCACGGCGCTGTATGACGCGGCGGATGAAAATTCGGATGGTTCCGAAGCTGGAAACGGGTCTGCGTACAACTACCAATACTATCTGGAGTTTACCACCCAACACGGGTTCTCCCCCTTTGCGGTCACCACGGAGCTTCCTGTGGCGACCATCACCGGCCAGGACGGCGTGACCACCGGCTATGACAGCCTTCAGGCTGCGGCGGACGCGGCCAAGAGCGGCGACAAGATCGTCCTCCACAGCGGCGGGCAGCACGCGCTGCAATTTTCCGCCACCAAGGCGATCGAGATCATCAACCAGACCGGCAGGGAAGTGACGGTCACGTTCAACGGCGAGGATAAGACCCTGGCGAATGAGAAGTCGGAGTCGTTCTCCTACACAAAGCCGGAGCCGACCCCGGAACCTACGCCCACCCCCAGCACCAGCCACGGCGGCGGTTCCAGCCGCGGCAGCAGCTACGCTGTTTCCACCCCCAAGGCGGACAACGGCAGCGTGAGCGTGAACAACGGCGCCTCTGCCAAGAAGGGCGACACCGTGACCATCACCGTGAAGCCTGACGCCGGTTACGAGATCGACAAGGTGACTGTGACCGACAGCAAGGGTAACACGATCAACGTGACCGACAAGGGCGACGGCAAGTTCAGCTTTACCATGCCTGACAGCAAGGTGGACGTGAAGGCCACTTTCGTGAAGAGCGAAGTCAAGCCTGACCAGCCCACTAAAACCACCTTTGTGGATGTCCCTGTTAACAGCTGGTACGCCGATGCGGCGGACTTTGTGGCCCAGCGGGGCCTCATGTCCGGCGTAGGTGAGAATCTCTTCGGCGGCAATCAGAACACCACCCGCGCCATGCTCATGACCATCCTGGCCCGCATGGACGGCCAGGACGTGACCGGCGGCGCGACCTGGTACGAGAAGGCCATGAATTGGGCCAAGCAGACCGGCGTGTCCGACGGCACCATGCCCGAGGTCAACATCACCCGGGAGCAGCTGGCGACGATGCTCTATAGCTACGCCAAGCTGAAGGGCCTGGATACTACCCAGGGCGGCATGGCCGTGCGGGAGTTCAACGACTACGACAGCATTTCCAGCTGGGCGGGCCAGTCCATGACCTGGGCCGTGAACGCGGGCATCCTGTCCGGGCGGGGCAATAACACCCTGGCTCCCACCGCTGGTGCCACCCGTGCCGAGATGGCCGTGATGCTCCAGCAGTTTGTGAAGCTGACGGAGAAGTAAGAAAACAGCAAAAACCCTCGGCGGCTCTTGGGCCGCCGAGGGTTTTGAACTTATTTATGCTTCCTCCCCCTGGTCGGCGTTTTTCAGGCTGCGCAGGTGGAGATAGACGGTGTTTTTGGACACGCCCAGCTCCTGGGCGACTTTGGGCACGGCGTTTTTCATCTTGAAGATGCCCTGCTCGTGGACCAGACGGATGATCTCCTTGTTCCGGTTCACAGAGGAGATGCGGGGGTCGGCGAACACGGTGGCCTTGGCCTGGTCCAGGGCGGCGTGGATGAAGTGGTCCACGTTGTCGCTGAAGGTCTCGCTGCGCTGGGGCAGGGGGGAGGGAGACCCGGCGGGGAAGAAGCCGGACAGGAAGGTGGCCATGGGGATGTCCGTGTGGAAGTTGATGCACAGCATGGCGATCATTCGTCCGTTGTCCCCCAGAATGGGAATGGTGGTGGACTTGAGCAGGGTGCCGTTTTGATAGTTGAAGTACACCTGGGGCTCGGGCTTCTGCTTTTGCTCCAGGTCCCGCAGCAGGTTCAGCCCAAAGTCGGTGATGGGGGCGCCGGGCTTGCGGTTGGAGTAGTGCCCGTTGATGATCTTTACCACGGAGTGACTCAGGTCCTCCAGGCTGTGGAGGACAAATTCATAGCCCTCCCCCAGGTACAGCGCCAGACCGTCCATGGCCGCGGCGCAGGATTCCAGAATTTTTCGTTCGGTGGAGCTGAACGTAAGATGATCTGCCACAAAGCATGACCCCTTTTAAGTGAAATAAATATGGTCTAGTTCATTTTCTAAAGTAAAATTGCTTCCGGTTCTTTCTGATGTTTGGATCAGAAACAGGATGAAAAAAGAAAATGAATAGATTTGTAATTATTATAACAGAATATCCCGAAAAAAACAAGGGAGCCCCTTGTTAAAAAGTGATGAAGATTAGTTGGAACAGAAAATACAACGGATAAAGAAAAAACTATTGACTAAAATTAACTATCTCATTATACTAAGCGTGGCAGATAGCCGTCTCCCCTTTGGCGGAGGCGATGACAAATAGGAGGAACGTAACATGGAAAAAGTATACACCAAAAATGCGCCGGAGGCCATCGGCCCCTATTCCCAGGCCGTGAAGGCGGGCGGACTGCTGTTCACCTCCGGGCAGATCCCGCTGATCCCCGAGACGGGGGAGCTGGCCCAAGGGGACATCGCCGCTCAGGCCGAGCAGTCCTGCAAGAACGTGGCCGCCATTCTGGAGGCGGCGGGCTGCAAGCTCACCGACGTGGTAAAGACCACCTGCTTTCTGGCGGACATGGCCGACTTCCCCCGCTTTAACGAGGTGTACGGCAAGTATTTCACCGAAAAGCCCGCCCGCTCCTGCGTGGCCGTGAAGACCCTGCCCAAGAACGTCCTGTGCGAGGTGGAGGCCATCGCAGAGGTCAAGTAAGTGCGAAAAAACAGCCCTGTGCCGCGGCACGGGGCTGTTTTTTGCGGTCGGGGTCACTCCTGGCCGTCCGGCGCAAAGGGCGTTACGTCCTGCACCGCCTGGGCGGGGAGGATGGGGGCGTCGTCGTGGTCGATGTCGATGAGGGTATAGCGGTCGTTGCCCATGCCCAGCTCCTTCATATAGGACAGCTGGCGCAGGCCGTGGCGGGTCTCCATCCGCTCCACCAGGTCGTGGCCGTCCTCCGGCTTCAGGGCGTAGATCAGGTCCACCGACGCCTGGTCGGCGGCCAGGATGTCCAGGGAGGCCACGATGCCGATGTTGGGGGTGACCACGGGCATGGCCGCCGTGCCCTCGCAGTCGCAGGAGACGGACATGTTCCGCAGCACGTTGATATAGCAGATGTGCTGGCCAAAGTGGTCGAACACGGACTTGGTGGACTCGGTCATCCGCTCCATCAGTTCCTCCTGGGCGATGCTCCACATGTTGGGGTCGCCGGGGACGGAGTGGATCATGCCCTTGCCCACCCGGCCGTCGGCGCAGCCGATGCCGATGTTCTTGTTGGAGCCGCCGAAGCCGCCCATGGTGTGGCCCTTGAAGTGGGTCAGGGCCAGGAAAGAGTCGTAGTCGGCCAGGTGGCTGCCCACGGACATCTCGTCAAACCACTTGCCCCCCTGGATGGGGAACATGGCGGTGCCCTCCTCATCCAGAATGTCCACGGGGCAGAAGGTCCAGCCGTTGACTTCCAGCGTCTTGCGGTGCTTTTCGGTGGTGTAGCGGTCCCCGTCGTAATAGGTGTTGGTCTCTACGATGGTGCCGCCGGGCAGCTCCTGCTCCATCAGGGCCTTCACCCAGGAGCGGGGGATGATGTTGGGGCCGTGCTGCTCGCCGGTGTGGACCTTTACGGCCACTTTTCCGGTGAGGGCGCCGCTGACACGGCGGAAGATGGAAACTAAGCCCTGGGCGGACAGGTCCCGGGTGAAATAGACCACGGACTTGTCCCCCGTGCGCTGGTCAAAGGGGATGTAGTGGTCGCCGTTGCTGCCGGGGACGGGAGAATTGTGTGCCATAAAAAAGACCTCCGAACAGAAAATCAGGATCAATAAAACGTAACTTACAGGGCGGGCGCGGTCTCGAAAAACACCACCGCGTCCCGGCCAGAGCGCTTGGCCTGATACAGCTTGTGGTCCGCCGCCCGGTACAGGTCGGACAGGTCCGCCGCCTGGCCCCGGTACTCCAGACCGCAGCTGAAGGTGAAATTGGTCTGCTTCTCCCGCTGGGAGAAGGACAGAAAGTCCTGCCGGACCTGCTCCAGCAGTTCCATGGCCCGCTGCTGGGAACAGTCGGAGAGGACCAGCATGAACTCCTCCCCGCCAAAGCGCACGGCGATGCCGTGGCCCGCCACACAGCGGGACAGGATGCGGGCGAACTCCACCAGCACCTGGTCCCCAAAGGCGTGGCCGTATTTGTCGTTGATCTGCTTGAACCAGTCCAGGTCCAGCAGGGCCAGATAGAAGGGCGCTTTCTCTTTCAGCAGGCCCTCCAGATAGCGGCCCAGATAGCGGCGGTTATACAGCTGGGTCAGGGAGTCGTGGTCGGCGGCGTGCTCTAACTGGGCGCTGAGCTGGGTGAGCCGGGCGGCCTGGCGCTCCTGCTGCACGTTCAGCAGCACGGTGATGGCAAACAGGCAGAAGGCCACGATGGTGAAGGTACACAGGGCGGAGCTGAAGGCGGCGTCCGCCGTCACCGGCTCCAGCTGGGCGGGGAAGAGATGGGCCATGGACATGACGAACAGGTCCCAGGCAAAGGCCAGGGTAGCCAGCAGTGCGGCCTGCTGGTGGGGGATGAAGATGGCCAGCCCCACGATGCCCAGGATCAGATAGGGCGTGGTGGGCGCGCCATAGATATAGTACAGGGCGGGGAACTCCACAAACACCAGCACGAACAGCAGGGCATAACAGGCCGGCTGGCACCGCCGGGTCACGCAGCCGAAGGCGCTGAGGGCGAACACGGCCAGCATACAGCAGAAGCAGAACAGAGTGGGCAGGGACAGGCCATGGATGGCTGCGTTGGCGAGCACGCCCGCCAGGTTGCCCGCGCAGCTGCCCAGGCATAGCACGTAAAACCGCCGCAGAGGGGCGGGGATAGACGGATCAAAAAAGAGATGCACCGGGGGTGACAGTCCTTTCCAATGAAGATCAAGAAAACTGAAATTGTTTTCCTCGCAGAGACAGTTTACCACAATCAGGGGAAAAAGCAAAGCAAAAAAGCGGGACCCGAGGCCGGGTCCCACTGGTGAAACTATGGAGGATATGGGTGTGTGTCACGCTGTCTCGCCGGAGGCGGGGGCGGCGGGGAGCTGGCGGCTCCGCCAGCCCAGACTGTAGCCCAGGGAGAAGAGCAGCAGCAGGGCCAGGGCGCTCATGGGCGTGCCCAGGGCGATGAGGGGGCCGGAGGAGATGGTGTTGTTCCGCTCGATCAAAGGCACGACCAACCGGACGACCCCGGGGACCAGTCCGAAGAGATACTGAGCGAAGACGGACAGGGCCAGACTGCGGCGCTCGTCGGGGATGAGGGCAAACTGCCACACGGCGCAGGCGGCCACCAGCAGCACCGACCAGTGGGCCACGATGGCAGAGCGCAGCCACCCGCGGCCTGCCGCACCGCAGCGCCACCCCGCCCGGACCCACAGGGCGACCATCACCCAGGGCAGGGCGGTGAAAAACAGCGTCCCCAGCAGGGGGAAGGCGGCGGTGCGGATGTAGAAAAATCCCATCACCAGGGGGAGAAAGCCCAGCAGGGTTACAATATGCTTGCGCGTCACTTGAAACCACCTCTCAAAATTTTTCTAACGCCCTCAATGGGCCTCTTTACTATAGTAGACGAAAAACGGGCGGTTTTTGTTGCAGGGTTTTCAAAAAATTTTTTTAAGGATCTGTATCCAGCCGCTCCAGTCCGTCAGCCAGGACCAAAGCCTGGTCTAAGTCCATGCAGCCGCCCAGGGTGAACTGAATGTTCTGCCGGGTGTCGATCCAGGTGAGGATGTCAAAGGCCTCCGGGTCGGCGTCCTGGAAGAAGTAGCCCTCCATGCCGTTTACCCGGGTCTCGATGACCTCCCCCTCCTCCATGTCGATGAAGGTGCCGCCGCCCTGCTGCATGTAGCTGTAGTCCAGATAGAGATAATCACCGTCGGCGCTCTCATAGTCCGCTGCCACTAAGGCGGGGCCCAGGCGCTGCCAGTCGGTCTGGACATAGCCCTCGGGCAGTGAACCCAGGACGTAGCAGGGCAGCTCGTCCCCCACATCCGGCCCGCTGTAGACAAAGCTGGCGCGGTTCTGGTTCCACTCCACCGCCAGCCGGACGATGTCTGCCCGGGCGGTGGGGCTGGCGGCCAGGCCCAGTCCGGCGACCAACAGGAGGGCGGCGGCGGTTTGGGCATACTTCTTCCAGGCGGGGCGCTGCTTTTTCTTGGCCCAGGCCCAGGGGTCCCGCTTCATGGCGGTTATCTGCCGCTGATACCGGGGGGAGGGCTGAAAGGCGGGGGCCTCCCCGTTGTCGGCTTCGGAGGGCTGCTCCGATTTCTGCTCCACGCCGTCCATGAGCACGTGGCGCATGAGCCGGTCCAGTTCCTGATCTGTCATGGGTGTATCCCCTCCTCCTCGGCTAATTTTTTCAGCAGCTCCCGGCCCCGGGCGATGCGGGTGTTCACCGCCGTCTGGGTCAGGGAGAGCCGCTGGGCGATCTCCTTGTTGCTATAGCCCAGCAGAAAGCGCATCTCCAGGGCCGCCCGATAGGTCTGGGGCAGCCGGGCGAACAGGTCGACTAAAGCACGGTAGCTGACGGCCCCCTCCGGGCCGGGCTGGTTTTCGATTTGGGCCCAGTCCTCCAGGGGCAAAACTTTATGCCGCCGCCGCAGGATGGAGATGGCCTCGTTCTTTACAATACAGACGCACCAGAAGGGCAGTCTGTCACAGGGAATCTCATAAATTTTTTCAAAATGCTTGGCCATCTGGCATAGGGCGTTCTGCATGGCGTCCTCCGCGTCCTGCCGGTCCCGGAGAATGGACATGGCGGCGCGCTCCATGGCGGCATGATTTTCCTCGTACAGGGTCAAAAACCGCGCCCGGTCCGCCTCGCAGGCCAGGGCGGATAGCATCAGGGGGAGCATAGGCCCCTCACCCCGCTTTCTGTCTTTCTATGCCCATCATATCATATTTTTGACGTTTCGCAATAGAAAACAGAAAATCCGCCGAGGCACAAGTACCTCGGCGGACCATGGGATATATAGCTTGTTGTGGTTGTCCGTTACGCCTTGTTCTGGGCCTCCACCAGGCGGACGCCGCAGTATTTCTGGCGCAGCTTGGGCTTTTCGATCTTGCCGGTGGGGTTGCGGGGGACATCGGCGAAGATGATCTTCCGGGGGCGCTTATACCGGGGCAGGTCCATGCAGAACTGGTTGATCTCCTCCTCGGTGCAGGTCTCGCCCTCCTTCACCTGGATGATGGCGGCGGCGATCTCGCCCAGACGGGGGTCGGGCAGGCCGATGACGGCCACGTCGTGGACCTTGGGGCAGGCGGCCAGGAAGTCTTCGATCTGCACGGGGTACAGGTTCTCGCCGCCGGAGATGATGACGTCCTTCTTCCGGTCCACCAGGAAATAGAAGCCGTCCTCGTCCTGGCGGGCCATGTCGCCGGTGTGGAGCCAGCCGTCGATGAGCACCTCGGCGGTGGCCTTGGGGTCGTGGTAATAGCACTCCATCACGCCGGGGCCCTTTACGCACAGCTCGCCCACGTCGCCCTGCTTCACGGGCTGGTTCTGCTCGTCCACGATCTTCACCTTCCAGCCATAGCCGGGGACGCCGATGGCGCCCACCTTGTGGATGTTGTCGGTGCCCAGGTGGACGCAGCCCGGGCCGGTGGACTCGGACAGACCATAGTTGGTGTCATACTTGTGGTGGGGGAAATAGCGCATCCAGTGCTTGATGAGGGAGGGGGGCACGGGCTGGGCGCCGATGTGCATCAGCCGCCACTGGGACAGCTGATAGTCCTCCAGCTTCAGCTCGCCCCGGTCCAGGGCGGCCAGAATGTCCTGGCACCAGGGCACCAGAAGCCACACGATGGTGCAGTGCTCCTGAGACACGGCCTGGAAGATGGCCTTGGGGCTGTTGCCCTTGAGCAGCACGGCCTTGCTGCCGGTGAACAGCGAGCCGAACCAGTGCATCTTGGCCCCCGTGTGGTACAGGGGCGGGATGCACAGGAACACGTCGTCGTGGGTGGTGTCGTGGTGGATGGCCTCCATGCGGGCGGACTGGAGCAGGGCCCGGTGCTTGAGCAGGATGGCCTTGGGGAAGCCGGTGGTGCCGGAGGAGTAGTAGATGGCGGCCTCGTCCTCGTCGTCGATGAGAATTTTAGGGGCCACGCTGGAGCAGTTGGCGGTGGCCCGGTGATAGTCCTCGGCAAAGGAGGGGCAGGTCTCGCCCACGAACAGAAGCAGCATCTGCTTGGACAGCTTGGGGGCGATGGTCTCCATGCGGCCGATAAACTCCGGCCCGAAGAACAGCACGTCCACGTCGGCCAGCTTCAGGCAGTAGTCGATCTCGTCGGAGGTATAGCGGAAGTTCAGGGGCACGGCGATGGCCCCGGCCTTTAAAATGCCGAAATAGATGGGCAGCCACTCCAGGCAGTTCATCAGCAGGATGGCCACCTTCTGGCCCTTGCGGATGCCCCGGCTGAGGAGCATGTTGGCCACCCGGTTGGCCTTTTCGTCAAAGACGGACCAGGTGATCTCCCGGCGGTAGGGGGCGGTGGAGGTGGGCTGGATCAGGGCATACTCCTTCCAGGTCACCCGCTGCTCCTCCTGCACCTCGGGGTTGATCTCCACCAGGGCGATCTCGTCGCCATATAGCTTGCTGTTGCGCTCTAACAGATCGGTGATAGGCATCTTACGTCGATCCTTTCTTATAAGGAGCGGGAGCGCTCCTGAAACTTCATTGGTTTTAAACTTTAAACCATTGAAGTATGATAGCCCATCTTCCCGGAAATGTCAAGGGCGTTTTGGAAAATAGCGAAGAAAGAGCAGAAAAAGCCGCCGCCCCGGTAGGAGGGCGGCGGCTGAAAACGGCCCCGGGGGAGAGAGACCCGGGTCCTCTGGACGCAGATAAAAGGGCGCTCAGGCGTGGGACTTCAGGCGCTTCATCTCGGGATACCACTCCTTAAAGGCGAAGATCAGCGAGAAAAACAGAGAGAAGGGGGCCATGCGGATGCAGTTCCAAAATTCGTGTTTTGCAGCCAGATATTCTTTGCTTTCCATGTCAAATTACCTCCCGAACAACACACAGGTGGGTTTGTTTTCCACGCACCCTATTATAGAAAACATTTGATAAAACGGGTGTTAAGAAAAAACGGGAGGGTGTTTCGGTTTTGTAAAAGAGAACAGGTGCCAGAAAAAGCAAAAGCGTTCCACGGATAAGTCGTGGAACGCTTTGATACTCAGTGCTTCCGATGCTCCTCCAGCATCTCCAGCAGCAGGCGCTCGTTTTCACCTGCGGCGCGGGTCATGGCGGCGGATTTCTCCTTCAGGCGGGAGAGCACGGCGGGGTAGTCGGCCATGAGGGCGTCGGCCCGGCGGATGGCCTCCTGTGCGTCGAAGGAGTCCACACGCCCGGCAGCGGGCAGGTCCAGCTCCTTCAGATAGCTGTCCACCTTGGGGTCGTACACCAGACCCATGGAGGGCACGGCCATCCGGGCGGCGAAGATCAGAGTGTGCAGCCGCATGGCCAGACACAGCCTGGCCTTGCCCAGCACGGCCATCAGCTCCCGGGGGGTGCAGGGGGCGTCCAGCAGACAGGAGGGCTCCTCCATAAAGGACTGCACCTGCTGGGCGGTGGCCCGGTCCCGGCTGGGCTGCATGAGCAGGAAGAGGACGGCCAGGCCGTATTGCCGGTGGAGGTGGTCACACAGCTGGGCCAGCTGGCGGCAGAAGTCCCCGGTGTCCGGCCAGTCCCGCACAGACACGGCCACAAAGGGCTCACCGGGGGTCACGCCCGCCCCGGCCAGCAGCTCCTCACCCCGGGCTTCTGAGGCGGGGGACAGGTGGAACACCGGGTCGGCGGTGACGTGGAGGTCGGTGCGGGTGACGCCCATGTCCTGAAGCTCCCGGGCGGAGCTGTGGTCCCGCAGGGTGATCAGGGTGGCCTGGTCCACCACCCGCTTTACCCGGCGGCGGTTGGCCGGGCGGCGCACCGGGCCGATGCCGTTGGCATACAGCATCACCGGCTTGCCCAGCCAGTGGGCGCAGCGGATGACGGTGAGGTAATAGAGCAGGGAGCGGGTGGAGGTGGTGTCCTGGAGCAGGCTGCCTCCGCCGGAAAGCAGGGCATCGCACCGGCGCAGGGCGGAGAAGACCTTTAACACCCGGAACCGGGGGATGGCCTCCAGACCATACTGCCGCCGGGTGAGCTCCGGGTCGTTGGACAGGGCAGTGACGGAGATGTGGTCGCTGGCCTCGTGGATGGCCTGCTGAATGGCCTCCAGAATGGCGTCGTCCCCGGCGTTGGAAAAGCCATAGTAGCCGCTCATCACCACGTGGAAGGGGCGGCGTACCTGGTCGTAGACCGCCAGGCAGTCGTCGGCCATACGGTGGACGGAGTAGCGCTCCTGCACCACCCGGCGGCCATAGTCCCCCAGGTCTTTTGCCTGGTCGGGGGAGAGGGCCAGGGCCCGCAGCAGGTCGGCCTGGAGCTGCTCCGGGGTGGCCACAGGGTCGGTGCGGCAGCAGAAGTTGGTGTCCACTGCCTTGTCTAAAAGCTCTGGGCAAAACAGGCCGGTGTGCCCCTGGGCCCCGGAGAGGACCACTGGCTTGCAGGCGGCCATGGCCTCCAGCGCCGCCCGGGACACGCCCACGAACAGCTGACAGGCGGCCACCAGCTGGTTGACGTCGGTGCGGGGGCCGGTGAGAATGACGCAGGGGCGGCCCAGCTTTCGGTTGACCTCCTCCGCCTGGGCCTTCAGGGGTTCAAAAGCGCCGCCGCCCCCCACGATGAGGATGCGCAGACCGGGGTAGTCCCGGCACAGGGCGGGGGCCAGCTCCACCAGCTGCCGGGCGGTGTACACCGTCTCGGGGTCTAAGCGGCTGACGTGGGCGATGACGGGGCCGTCCCCCAGGTCGAACTCCCGGCGGACGGTCTCCCCGGTGAGGGCGGGGGAGAATTTGTCCGTGTCGATGCCGTTGATGGTCAGAGTGATGTGCTCCTGGGGGACATTATACTGGCGGACCAGATAGTCCCGGATGTCCTCGGACACGGCCAGGGTGCGCTCCCCCCAGTTAGACAGCAGGCGCAGGGCCCCGCTGACCTGATACACCCCGTGGCAGGAGGTGACAAAGGCGAAGCCCATGGACTTTTGCAGCCGC
Organism: uncultured Eubacteriales bacterium; assembly: GCA_900549405.1. Taxonomy (GTDB): domain Bacteria; phylum Bacillota; class Clostridia; order Oscillospirales; family Oscillospiraceae; genus Lawsonibacter. The sequence goes on from URNZ01000003.1 coordinate 39,157, forward strand.
CCGCACAGAAAGGCGGGGATGCGGGCGTGGGCGTGGACGATGTCCGGCTTCTCCCGGGCGATGACCTGGCGCAGGATGCGCTGGGCCTGGAGCATGCTGCCCACAGACCGGCGGTTCAGAGGGGCGGCGTAGTGCCGGATGCCCGCGGCCTCGATCTCCGGGACATACACGCCCCCGTTGGACACCACCGCCACCTGGTGGCCCCGGCTTTTCAGCTCCTTAGACAGCTCCACAATGTGGGTCTCCGCGCCGCCGATGTCCAGGCCCATGGTGGCCATGAGAATCTTCATAGGAAACCTCTCTTTCCGGCTTTAGCCGATGGAAGTCACGGTGCCGGTGAACTGGGCATAGGGGGTGTAGAAATTCCGGGAGGCGTTGATGCCCAGGTCATAGATGCGGTTGAGCTGATAGCGGCCCTCGCTGATGAGACCCTCGCCCTGAATGGTCAGGACCAGGTTCACGCTGTCCTGGGCGGGGGCGCTGACCACCGTGCCGTCATACAGCTCGGTGAGCTTTCCGGAGGGCTGGACCTCGATGCTCTGGATGGCACCCAGGGTGCCGCCGGTGCTGTAGTCCTGGTCATAGACCAGGTCCCCCTCCTGAACGGCGTCGGCCACATACTGCCGGACGTTGTACGACGTCACCTGATAGGTGATGGGGGTGTTGGTCACCCGGGTGCTGGTGTGGGACAGGCTGGTGTTCTTCACATACAGGGCGGCGGCCATCACCAGAACCACCAGGACCACCACCACGTCGATGACGCTGATCTTGCCGAACAGGCGGCCGTTTTTATCCATCAGTTTCATTTGCCCACACCCTCCCGTTCCATGGCGATGACAGGGCCGCTGGCCATATAGCCCTCGCCCCGGAGGTACATGGTGGCCCCTACCCGCAGGGCGTAGCCGCCGCCCAGGGTGACGGCCTCGTCAGTCACGGTGCAGGGGGACTCCACCGTGACCAGCACGTCCTCATAGCCGTCCACGTCGGCCAGGACATATTCCCCGTTCACCTGATCCAGGATCAGGCTCTGGCAGGGGACGGCCTGGGCACTGACCACGGTGCCCACGTCGTAATTTTTGATGTTGTCGGCCAGCTGGTCCCCCTGGTGGATGGCCTGGGCGGACCCGGCGGGCCAGCGCTGGAAGCAGACGGTGTACTGCACCGAGGCGCTGCTCACCCCGTCGCCGGAGGCGGCGGCGGGCCGGGTGAAGCGCCACATCAGAAAGACGGCGGCGGCCAGGGCCAGCACCAGGACGATGCCGTCGAACAGGTTCAGCCGCAGACGGAATTGGTTGTGCTCCTTCATTTGGATGCTCCTTTCAGGACATTCTCATAGATTTGTTCGGTGTTCCGGGCGAATACCTCGCCGGTGAACCGGGACTGATAGGTCTCCAGGGCCTTTTCCCGCATGATGGCCACCTCTTCCGGGTGATCCATCAGCTCAGCCATGGCGTCGGCCAGGGCGGCGCTGTCCTTGCTGGGGAACAGCAGGCCGTTCTGCCCGGAGGTGATGACGAAGGGGTTGCCGCCATAGTCGCTGGCGATGGTGGGCAATCCCAAGCTCATGCCCTCCAGCAGGGCCATGCTGGTGGCCTCGGTGCCGTAGGAGGCGTTGAGCTGCACGTCCAGGATGTTCAGCAGGGCGGCGGCGTCCGAGCGGAAGCCCAGCATCTGCACCACGTCCTCCACCCCCATCTCGGTGACGGCCCGGGTGACCTCCTCCTCGAAGGCACCGGTGCCGGCCACCAGAATGCGGAAGTTGGAATAGCCCCGGTCCTTCAGCAGCTTGGCGGCGTACACCAGATACAGGTGGCCCTTATAGTCCTCGATGCGGGCCAGGATGCCGAAGGTGAACACGTCTTTCCCCAGGCCCAGAGACTGGCGCAGGGCGGCCTTCTCCTCGTCGGAGATGGGGGAGACGGGGGCCACGCCGTTCATGACCACGGTGATCTTCTTGGGGGAGATGCCAGCCTCGGTCAGGTTGTCCCGGGTGGCGGGGCTGACGGCGATGATGTGGTCGGCATAGTGCTCGTTGAGCAGCTTGTTCACCCACCGGCCCGGGGGATATTTCAGCTTGGCGGGGACGGGGAAGGCGGAGTGCCGACTGTAGACCACGGGCACGCGGCAGCGCTTGGCGGCGATGCGGCCAGACAGGGCCCCGTGGGTGTGGACCAGGTCGGGCTTCACCTGGCGGATGAGGGCCTGAAGGGCCTTCACGTCCTCGCTGGCATAGGAGCAGTCGGCCATGCCGTCCACCTCGTACACGGTGACGTGGGCCTCCTCCAGCAGGGGCTTGAGCAAACTGCCCCGGGGGATGGCCACCAGAGTTTCGAACTTGTCCCGGTCAGCGTAGCGCAGGTAATTCAGGATCACCCGGCCCGCGCCGCCGATGTTGGTGTCGCTGATGATATTCAGCACGCGGATCATACGAAAAGCCTCCCTTCCGGCAGGGACGTGCGCCGGGCGCTGGCGGCGCCCAGGGCCAGCACGGCCCAGAACAGGAACATGACCCGATAGTTATAGAAGGAGTAGTCCGTCATGGCCTGGACCAAAAAGCCGCACACTCCGGCGGTGAACGCGATCTGGAGCAGACGGCTGGCCGGGTCCTTCTCCCGGCTCATGGCGGAGCAGAGCATACGGAAATAGACAAACAGCAGCAGCAGGAACACCGCCAGGGCGGCGATGCCCGCGTCGCACACGATCTGCAAAAACAGGTTGTGGGCGTGGGGGGCCACGATGCCGTTATAGCTGTAGGCGGGATAGACCATGTTAAAGGCTCCGTCCCCCGGCCCGATGCCGCACAGCCAATAGTCCTTCAGCATGGCCAGGGTGCCTATCCAGATGTACACCCGGTAAGAGGTGGAGTTGTCCGTCAGGTTGCCGATGCTGGTGAAGCGGGAGATCACCGTCTCCGGCAGGACGAAGTACAGTCCCACCAGAGCGAAGGGGGCCAGCAGGATTAGCTGGGGGTGCCACAGCACGGCGAACACCGCCCCGGCAAACAGCAGGCCCAGCCAGGCGCCGCGAGAGAAGGTGAGGATCATGCACACGCACATCACCCCGCAGCAGGCCAGGTAATAAAGCCGCCGCAGCCAGTCCTTGGCCGAGAGCAGCTTGGCCCCGGCGATGGGGATGACCAGCAGCAGATACTGGCCCATCATGTTGGGGTTGCCCATGGTGGCGGGGACCCGGAAGCGGATGGAGGAGAACATGTCGCTGTCCACCCAGGCCGCCGACTGATAGCCCCAGCCGAAGAGATACTGCAAGATGCCATAGAAGGACACCAGCGCCCCCACCGTGACCACCAGGGCCAGCAGAGTATCTAGCTGGCGGCGGGTGGTGATGGCGTTATACAGCACCAGGGCGAACAGGATAAAGGCCACCGACAGCACGCCGGGCAGCAGACTGGTCTTCAGATTGACGGAGAACAGGGTGCCCGCCAGATAGACGGCGGCATACAGCACGATATACCGGTTGGTGGGGGCCCAGGCCAGGGCGCGGTTTTTGTCCCGCACCAGCACCAGCAGCAGACTGGCATAGCCGATGAGGGCCAGGCCCAGCACCAGCACCGAGGGGCTGAACTTGCACAGCACCGGGGCCAGCACCACCGGCAGGGCGCACCAGAACCAGGTCTGGAGAAAGACGCTGCCGGAGAACAGCCTGTCCAGGTGCAGGGCCTTATACAGCCAGCACAGGCCGCCCCGCACCCAGGACCACAGACGGAAGAACACGCTGCCCTCCGACGCCCCGGCCACCCAGCCCGCGGGGTGGAGGAACCACTGCACCACCCGGCTATTCTGCCACTGGCGGCCACACCACAGGCACAGAACGGACAGCAGACGCCAGAGATAGCTGCCGTCCAGGATTTGTTTCACTTGTTCCATGACTCGACCTCACTTTGATAGCGGCACAAGGGCCGCCAGAGTATGAAGAATAGGATTTGTTTAGCTGCGCTTGCCCCGGGCCAGGGAGACCACCAGCTTGGCCTCGGGCACGGCCAGGGCCAGGGTCAGCACAAAATAGACGATCAGGCCGACCAGAGCGCAGCCGCCCAGACTGAGCAGCTCGCCGATCTTGCCCCCGGGCAGGACCCCGGTCAGCAGAGACAGGACTCCGGCGGCGGCCAGGCCGGTGACGGCGGCGGCCAGGAGCATCTTCACCAGGTCCAGGCCCATGGTCCGGTCCAGCACCCCCTCTCCCCGGCGCTGCATGGGCAGCAGCAGGAGCAGGGCGTATACCGTGGAGGACACCGCCGAGGAGAAGGCCAGCCCCGCCACCTGGAAGGGGCCGGTGAGCACCATGCACAGGGCGATGTTCACCAGAATGGACACCCCTCCGGCGACTAACGGCGTCTTCCCGTCCTGCCGGGCGAAATAGGCCCGGCTGAGGATGTTCTGCACGGCATAGCCCGCCATGCCCAGGGACAGGAAGATCAAAGCGGAGGAGGTGATGCCCACGGCGAAGTCGTCAAACTCCCCGCCCCCGTACAAAAAGGAGATGAGGGGCCGGGAGACGGCCATCAGCCCCGCGGACATGGGCAGCACGAAATAGAGACTGCTGTGGACCGTCTGGCGGATGGTGTCCCGAAAGGCGCTCTCCTTGCCCCCGGCGGTGAGCCGGGACAGGCGGGGGAAGATCACGTTGGTGATGGACAGGATAAAGGTGCCCGCGATGACCAGATACAGGTTGTTGGAATACTCCATGGCGGACACGCCCGCCCCGTCATACAGACGGGAGCCGAAGCGGGAGTTGATGACCAGGTTGATGGGCTGCACCCAGGTGGACACCATCACCGGGCCCATCAGGGCAAAGACCTTGCGCATTCCCTCGCTGCCTATGGCGCACATGGGCTGGAACCGATAGCCCGTGGCCTTTAAAGAGGGCAGCTGAATAAGGCCCTGGAGCAGCCAACCCAGCAGATAGGCCCCGGCCAGGCCATAGATGCCAAAGGTGTGGTCAAAGAAGAGAAAATAGACGATGATGACCAGGTTGGACGCCGCCGACATGAGGGCCGGGGCGGTGAAACGGTCCTGGGCCTGTAAAACGCCCACCAGGGAAAAAGCCACCCCGGAGAAGAGCACCGTGGGGAACATGACCCGGGTGAGGGAGGCGGCCAGGGCGGTGGTGGCCGGGTCGGCATAGTCGGCAAACAGGGCCACCAGAGCCTGGGGGAACAGCATCCCGATCAGGGTGAGGGCCCCGGTGAGCAGGGCCATGACGGTGATGAAGTTCCCGGCGAAGCGAAAGGCCTCCTTCCGGCCCTTCTTCTCTAAAAACTCGCTGAACACGGGGATAAAGCAGGCGGCGATGGCCGAGGCGAACACCGCGTCGAAAAACACCCGGGGGATGCGGCTGGCGGTGAAAAAGGCGTTGGCCTGAACGCCCACGCTGTAGTGGACGGCCAGCAGCCGGTCCCGGTAAAGGCCCATGACCTTGCCCAGCAGGGTGACCAGCATGACCACGCTGATGGTCTTGGCCGCGTTGTTTGACTGTTGCTCCAAGGGTCGACCTCCTTCAAACTTGGGGAGAGGTTTTGAAAAAGCGGCGGCAGTGGCCGCAATCGACTTATTGTACACCAATGTGAGTACATTTTCAACCGTTGGGGCGGAGCATTCACAGCTTGTTTACACTTGCGGGGAAAGGCACAGGATACCAGGAGAATTTCACCCGCTTTTGGTTGAAAAGCCGGGAAAACCCTGCTATAATGTGCGGGAATGTAAGGCCCCCGGCCCGGACACGGGGGCTTTGAACGGGAACAGACCGCGTCCGGGAGCCACAAGGGGCGGGAGCGCCGCCCGGATACAAAAAGGAGCGAGCATGAAAACAAGCGCAAAGACCGGCCTGCTGCGGCGGGCCACGGCCCTGGCCCTGGCGGTGGTGCTGTCCATCCCCAGCGCCTTTGCCGCCGCGGGGGACAAGAAGATACAGACCAGTACCCAGCTGGTCAGCGGACTGAGCTATCAGAACACGGTGACGGCCAACAACGGCAGCCGGGTGGAGAGCTTCTCGTTGGAGCTGGAGCCCGGGGCGGCGGCCCAGCCCATCCTGCTGCAATCGGCGGGGACGGTGTATGGCGCGGCCACCATCAACAAGGCGGTCAGCCGGGCGGAGAGCCTGGGCTATCACGTGCTGGGGGCCATCAACACCGACTTCTTCGCCACCTCCACCGGCGTGCCCATGGGCATCGTCATCGAGGACGGGGACTATCAGTCCAGCCCGGAGAACGAGGCGGCCATGACCGTCACCGACGGCAAGGTCCAGTTGGTGGAGAACCCCAAGATCCAGCTGACCCTGACCAACCAGACCAACGGCACCCAGATCCACCCCCAGCACCTGAACAAGGTCCGGGCGGCCACCGGGGGCATGTACTTAATGAACCGGCACTTCTCCACCGTGTCCACCCGCACCTCCACCTCCGGCTGGTATGTGCGCATGAAGCTGGTGGACGGCAGCGAGGGGGCCAAGCTGGCCCTGAACACCGACCTGACCCTTCAGGTGACGGAGATGCTCCAGTCCAGCTACCCCCTGGACATCGGGGAGGACGAATATGTCCTCACCGCCGACGATGCCTCCGGCTATCTGTTCAACTATCAGACCTTTGCCGTGGGGGACAAGATCACCCTGCGGGCCAGCTGTGACGACGAGACCCTGTCCAATGCCCAGTGGGCCGGGGGCGTGGGGGATATCATGGTGAAAAACGGCTCCCTCACCGACAGCAGCAAGTGGAACTATATGAACGACGGCCGGGCCCCCCGCACCGCTTTGGGCGTGAAGGCGGACGGCACCCTGCTGGTGTACGCCGTGGACGGCCGCCAGAGCGGCTATTCCATCGGCCTGAGCCAGAAGGACCTGGCTGAGGAGATGCGGGACCGGGGCTGCCAGTGGGTGGTGAACCTGGACGGCGGCGGCTCCACCGCCATCTCCGTGTGGTATCCGGGCCAGAGCGCCATCTCCATCAAGAACATCCCCTCTGACGGGCGGCCCCGCAGCTGCGCCACCTATCTGCTGCTGGTGGCCGACGAGAAGGGGGACGGCGTCCCCACCCGCCTGGCCCTGAAGGAGGAGGGCCAGACCGTCCTCACCGGCTCGGAGTTCACCCTCCCCGGGGCGGTGGCCCTGGACAAGGGGCTGAACGTGACCAATTCCAATGTGACCGACGTCGCCATCACCTCGGGCAGCGGCCTGGGGACCATTTCCGGCGGCGTCTACACCGCCGGGGGCCAGAGCGGCGTGGAGCGGCTCCAGCTCTCCTCGCCCAGCCTGGGCGTGACGGGGACCTCTCAACTGAACATCGTCTCCGGCCTTACGGTGCTCACCGTGTCCAAAAAGGGCAGCTCTAACGCCCTGAGTTCCCTGACGGTGAAGCCGGGGGACAGCGTGCAGATGGCCATCGCCGGCAGCTATTGGGGCCGCACCGCCCTGCGCAGCTGGAAGGGCGTGTCTGTCTCCGTCTCCGGGGACATCGGCACGGTGGACGAAAACGGCCTGTTCACCGCCGGAAAGACGGGGGGAAGCGGGACTATTACCGTCTCTGCCGGGGGACAGACCAAAACCGTGAAGGTGACGGTGAAGGATACCCACGCCGACGTGCCCCAGGGCCACTGGGCCTATGAGGCGGTGGAATACTGCTATGAAAAGGGCATCGTGGGCGGCGTGTCCGCCAACCTGTTTGGCCGGGACTATCAGATCCGCCGGGGGGACTTTATGCTCATGCTGTATAACGCCGTGGGCCGCCCCGCCGTGTCCACCGGCTGCACTTTTACCGATGTGAGCCAGAGCGACTATTACTACACCGCCCTGGCCTGGGCCCAGAGCGCGGGCCTGGCCTCGGGCACCGGGGACGGGAGCTATTCCCCCACCAGCTCCGTCACCCGGGAGCAGGCCTTCACCATTCTGCGCAAGGCCATGCCCCTGCTGGGCAAGACCTGCCCGGACGCCAGCCTGTCGGTGCTGAACGCCTTCTCGGACAAGGAGCAGATCGCCGACTATGCCAAGGGCCACACCGCCACCCTGGTGGCCCAGGGGGTGGTCAGCGGCAAGGGCACGGGCATCGATCCCAAGGGCAACCTGACCCGGGCGGAGATGGCCGCCCTGCTGTACAAGCTGATGACCTATACCCCCATCACCGACGTGCCCACCGACCCGGTGACCCCCAGCCAGCCGGAGACGCCCGAGCAGCCCAGCCAGCCGGAGACGCCGGACACCCCGGATACTCCGGTGACCCCCGAGCAGCCTGACACGCCGGACACCCCCGCCCAGGAGGTCTCCCTCACCCTGGATGTGAGCCAGCTGGCCCTGAATGCCGGGGAGAGCAGAGCGCTCATCGCCACCCTGTCCCCGGAGCAGACCGGGGCGGTCGTCACCTGGAGCTGCGACTCCTCCGCCGCCGCTGTGGCCGCTGACGGCACGGTGACCAACCTGAACACCGCCGCCGGGACGGTCCAGGCCACCATCACCGCCACTTGGAGCGGGAAGAGCGCCTCCTGCACCGTGGACTGCCAGCCCGCCCAGCGCACCGGCACCGTCTTCGACGCGGACGTGGGCCTGAACGTGCGCTCCGGCCCGGGCACCACCAACCCGGTGGTGGACCGGCGGAGCAACGGGGACGTGCTCATTGTGGAGAGCGTGGAAAACGGCTGGTGCAAGGTCCTGTACCGCAACGCCGCAGGCCAGGCCGCCCGGGGCTATGTCTCCGCCGATTACCTCCAGCTATCCAACTGAATATAAAAATAAGCGAGCCGCCCCGATTTGGGACGGCTCGCTTTGCTTACTGGTTATACCCATTGGGGTGGCTCTTGTGCCAGGCCCAGGCCGTGGCCACGATGGTGTTCAGGTCGGCAAACTGGGGCTTCCAGCCCAGAACGGACTTGGCCTTGTCCGAGGAGGCCACCAGCTGGGCCGGGTCCCCTGCCCGCCGGGGACAGATCTCCGCCGGGATGGGGTGGCCGGTGACGGCCCGGGCCACGTCGATGACCTCCTTCACCGAGAAGCCCACGCCGTTGCCCAGGTTGAACACGTTGTTCTCGCCGCCGGAGAGGAGATAGTCCAGGGCCAGAATGTGGGCCTGGGCCAGGTCGGTGACGTGGATGTAATCCCGGATACAGGTGCCGTCGGGGGTGGGGTAGTCGTCGCCGAAGATAGAAATTTTCTCCCGCTTGCCCCCGGGGACCTGGAGGATCAGGGGGATCAGGTGGGTCTCCGGGTCGTGGGCTTCGCCGATGGCCCCGGAGGGGTGGGCGCCGCAGGCGTTGAAATACCGCAGGGCCACATAGCGCAGGCCGTGGGCCTGGCTGGTCCAGCGCATCATGTGTTCCATGGCCAGCTTGGTCTCGCCATAGCAGTTGGTGGGCTGGGTGCGGTCGGTCTCCAGAATGGGCACCCGCTCCGGCTCGCCATAGGTGGCGGCGGTGGAGGAGAATACGATCTTGTCCACCCCGTGGGCCACCATAGACCGCAGCAGGGTGGTGGTGCCGCACAGGTTGTTGTCGTAATACTTCAGGGGGTCCTTCATAGACTCGCCCACCTGAGAGGAGGCGGCGAAGTGGATGACGCCGTCGATGTGCTCGGTCTCGAACAGCTTGTCCATGGCCGCCCGGTCCCGGATGTCCGCCTGATAGAAGCGGGCCTTGGGGTGGACGGCGGCCCGGAAGCCGGTGAGCAGGTTATCGGCCACCACCACGTCCCGTCCGGCCTCGATGAGCTCGTGTACGGTGTGGGAGCCGATGTATCCGGCTCCGCCCAGAACAAGAATTGCCATAGTTTCTTCCATCCTTCCTGTGTGGGGGCGCGGACGCCCCAAAATTCGATAACAAATAGAGATTTTTCAAGATAAAAATACAAATTGAAATAGAACCTGCCGGAAAACGGCGGTCTTTGAACACCAAAATAGCATATTCAGCCCCGATTTTCAAGGGAGCAGGTCCGTTTTACCCCGTTCTGCGGGCGAAAAAAGGACAAATTTCCCCGCGTTTCGGCCCCAGGTCGTGGTATGCTCAGGGGGAAAACAGGCAGAGAGTGGAAAAGGGACGGCTTGACAACGCCGGAGGATACCTTTATTATAATGCGTACTGAACAAACCGCAAGGGCGGTTTCTTCGGCAAGCAAGAAAACAGAGAGACTGTAGGGAGATGGTCGGGCCGTGAACGCCGAGTATATTACCAGCCGGAAAAATCCGCTGATGACCCAGATCCGCCGCCTGACGGCCAGCCGGTCCCACCGCCGGGAGCAGGGTCTGTTCCTGGGGGACGGGGTCAAGCTGCTGGAGGAGGCCCTGAAGTGGCACGCCCCGCTGGATACCGTGATGCTGACCGAGGGCGTGGACATCCCAGACCTGCCGGATGGGGTGCGCCTGGTGCAGGTGCCCAGGGATGTGATGGCCTCCATCTCCCCCATGGACAGCCCCCAGGGGGCGCTGTTCCTGTGCCGGACGGGGGAGACCGCCCCGCCGGAGCGTCTGCCCGGCGAGCGCTATCTGGTGCTGGACGGGGTGCAGGACCCGGGGAACGTGGGCACCATCTGGCGCACCGCCGACGCCCTGGGGGCGGATGGACTGATCCTGGTCAACGGCTGTGCCGACCCCTGGAACCCCAAAACGGTGCGGGCCACCATGGGGGCTTGCTTCCGCCTGCCCGTGTATGAGACGGCAGCGGACGGCCTGGCCCCGTGGCTGGGGGAGCAAGGCCTTCCCCTTTACGCCACCGCCCTGCGGGAGGACACGGTGGACCTGCGCCAGGCCGACCTGTCCCGCTGCGCCGTGGTCATCGGCAGCGAGGGCCGGGGGATATCCGACGGGCTGCTCTCCCAGTGTGAGAAGACCCTGAAGATCCCCATGCGGGCCAGGTGCGAGTCGTTAAATGCCGCCGCCGCCGCCACCGTGGTTTTGTGGGAGATGGGGCGTTAGACCGTCAGCCGCTTTTTTCTGGCATAGGCCAGGCGCACCAGCGCGACGGCCAGGGTGAGCAGAGCGGCAAAGAGGAGATAGGCCGGGATATAGCTGCCCGTCCAGTCCGCCAGAAGCCCGGGCACGGGGCCGAAGAGAATGACGCCCACGGCATAGGCCAGATTGATGGCCTGCACCGCCCGGGGGAAGTCGTCCGGCCCCGCCAGCTCGGCGGCCCACACAGAGGGGGACACGGCGGAGATGGGCAGCCCCAGGGAGAACAGCCCAACCGCCAGCACCGGCACCAGAGGATTTTCCCGCACGGGGAGGCAGCACAGCAGCGTCCCCGCCAGCCCGGACAGATAGCAATAGCCGTCCCCGGCCACAGAACCCCAGCGGTCATAGATCTGCCCGCACAGCACCTTGCCCACGCAGACGCCCACCCCAGAGGCGGACACCAGGCCCGCCAGGAACAGGGGGGCGTAGCCCAGGGTGGCATAGTGGACCGTCAGGTGGGAATAGCCCGGCCCGCCCATGCCGCCGATGAGAAAGCCTGCGGCCATGGCCGGGAGATAGGCCGGGGGGCCGGAGCGGCGCTGGGACACAGGGGCGTGGGCGTCGGGGGCGGCTCCGCCCAGGGGCTCCAGCCCCAGCTGAGCCGGGTCGCTGCGCACCAGCAGCCACACCACCCCGGCCAGGACAACCAGGGCGGCCCCCTCCAGCCAGAAGGCGGCCTGCAGCCCCCGGCCCTCAATGACCCGGACCACCAGGGGGGAGGCCACGATGCTGGCCACCCCGCTGCCCGCCGAGGCCAGCCCCAGGGCCAGATTCCGGCGGGCGCGGAACCACCGGCCAATGAGCAAGGACAGGGGGACCATCCCCCCGTAGCAATAGCCCAGGCCGGTGAAGGCGGCGGCTGCGCAGTATTGCCAAAAGGCCCGGGCCGCGCCGAAGCAGAAGCAGGACAGGGCGATGAGGAGCACCCCCAGCGTCATGGTCCGCCGCAGCCCCAGCCGGGCACACACCCGGTTCACCGTGAGCAGGGCGACGAGGATGAACAGACTGCGGACGGTGGTGATGAGGGAGCCCTGGGCGTTGGTAAAGTGCCGCAGGGCGAGGATCTCCGGCTGATACACGGCGAACACGTTGACCCCCAGCCCAATGGTGGACAGCAGGGTCAGCGCCCCGCCCAGGCAGACCAGCCAGGCGCGGTGAGGACGGTTCATAGGCGGCCCTCCTTTTCGGATATTTTTGTGACAAGTTGCTTTGATACAACCATACCGTAGCGCAATGAATTTGTAAAGAAAAATCCGGTCTAGTAAGGGGGCGTTTTTATGGCGGAGCTGAAATATTGGCTTTGGCTCACCAGCCGCAGGGGAATGGACTCGGTCCGGGCCTTAAAGCTGCTGGAGCGGTTCGTCACCCCGGAGCAGGTGTATTACGCCGACCAGGGGGACATCGCCGAATTGGGGCTCTCCCCTAATCTGGAACGGAGCCTGGCGGACAAGAGCATGGATGCCCCGGAGGTCATTCTGGGGGAGTGTGACCGGCTGGACGTGCGGGTGATGACCATCCAGGACGCGGACTATCCCATGCGCCTGCGGCAGATCGCCGACCCGCCGGCGGTGCTCTATCTGAAGGGCAGGCGGCTCCACTTTGACGAAGAGGCAGCCATCGCCGTGGTGGGGGCCCGGGAGCCCACGGCTTATGGCCGCCGCTGGGCCGAGCAGTTCGGCATGGAACTGGCCTCCGGCGGGGCGCTGGTGGTGTCCGGCATTGCCCAAGGCTTGGACGCCTGCGCCGTGCGGGGCGCGCTGAAGGGCGGCGGCCCGGTGGCCTGTGTGCTGGCCGGGGGCGTGAACGTGCCCTATCCCGTGCAGAACCGCTTTCTCTATGACGACGTGGCCGCGGCGGGGGTGCTGGTGTCGGAATATCCCCCGGGGTCGCCCCACGACTGGCGGAACTTCCCCCGGCGCAACCGGATCTTGAGCGGCCTGTGCCTGGGGGTGCTGGCGGTGGAGTGCCGCCCCTTCGGCGGGACCATGAGCACGGTGAACCACGCCGTGGAGCAGGACCGGGACGTGTTTGCCGTGCCCGGAGCCTTAGACGCTCCCATGAGCGAGGGGACCAACCGTCTCATCCAGCAGGGGGCCAAGCTGGTCACCTGCGCCCGGGACATTCTGGAGGAATACTGGGGCCGCTTCCCGGACAAGCTGGGTCGGGCCGCCCCCCTGACCCCGGAGGCCGCCCGGGCACGGATGGCGGACAGTGTCCAGGCCCAGACGCGGGAACAGGCTGCCCAGAAGGCTGATCCTCCCGCCGACCAGCCGGAGCCTGCCCCGGCCAAAGACGGGCGGGAGATCGTCCCCCGCAGCGAGCAGAAGCGCCGCTTTACCGACGACGAGCTGGCCCTGCTGGCAGCCCTGAGCCAGGGGGAGCGCACCGCAGACCAACTGGTGGAGCTGACCCAGATCCCCGCCAAGCGGGTGCTGTCGGCCCTGACCATGCTGCAGATCCAGGCCGCCGTGGCCGAAAATCCGGGCCGGCGCTTCTCTGCCCTGGTGGAGCTGGAGGAGTAACGCCCCGCAGACAAGATAACAACAGACTTTTTAGACTTTTTAAGATAGCTCCGGCAGTTTTGCGCCGGACAGGAAGGTGAAGGGAATTGGCGAATAAAACAGATCTGGTGATCGTAGAGTCCCCGTCCAAGGCCAAGACCATTGGAAAGTACCTGGGACCGGGCTATGAGGTAAAGGCCTCTATGGGCCACGTGCGGGACCTGCCCAAGAGCAAGCTGGGCGTGGACCTGGAGAAGGGCGACTTTGAACCCAACTATCAGCCCATCAAGGGCAAAGAGGACGTCATCAGCGACCTGAAGAAGGCGGCCAAAAAGAGCGGCCGCGTCTATCTGGCCACCGACCCGGACCGGGAGGGAGAGGCCATCTCCTGGCACTTGAAGGAGCTGCTGGGCATCCCGGACGACAAGACCTATCGGGTGACCTTTAACGAGATCACCAAAAAGGTGGTCAACGACTCCATCGCCGCCCCCCGGGCTATCGACCAGGACCTGGTCAACGCCCAGCAGGCCCGGCGCATTCTGGACCGCATCGTGGGCTATCAGCTCTCCCCCCTGCTGTGGCGGAAGATCCGCCGGGGCCTGTCCGCCGGACGGGTGCAGTCGGTGGCCACCCGCCTGGTGTTGGAGCGGGAGGAGGAGATCCGCGCCTTTCAGCCCCAGGAGTATTGGACGGTAGAGGCCGCCCTGGCCCGCGTGGCCCCCAACCTGGGCAGCTTTAAGGCCCAGTTCTATGGCCGGGAGAAGAAGATGGAGCTGCATTCCGCCGACGAGGCCCAGGCCGTGGTGGACGCGGTGGAGAAGGGACAGTTCTCCGTCTCTCGCGTGAAGCGGCAGGAGAAGAACCGCCAGCCCGCCCCTCCGTTTACCACCTCCACTTTACAGCAGGAGGCCTCCCGCAAGCTGAACATGACCCCCGCCCGCACCATGTCCATCGCCCAGCAGCTGTATGAGGGCATTGACATCTCCGGCGAGGGCGCGGTGGGTCTCATCACCTATATGCGTACCGACTCGCTCCGACTGTCCGAGGAGGCCCTGGCCGCCGCGAAAGACTTTATCCACCACCGGTATGGCCCGGAGTATTATCCCCCCGCCACTCGGCATTTCAAGACCAAGGGCAGCGCCCAGGACGCCCACGAGGCCATCCGCCCCTCCGATGTGACCCTGACCCCGGAGGACATCAAAAAGGACCTGACCGGGGAGCAGTATCGCCTGTATAAGCTGATCTGGAGCCGTTTTCTGGCCTGTCAGATGGCCAACGCCGTGTACGACAGCCTGTCCATCGAGGTGGAGAACAGCGGCTATACCTTCCGGGCCAGCCACTCCAGCCTGAAATTCTCCGGCTTTACCGCCGTGTATGAGGAGGGCAAGGACGAGGAAGAGGAGGAGCGCTCCTCCCCCTTGCCCGACCTGAAGGAGGGGGAGGCCCTGGACAGCCAGGGCCTGACCCAGAGCCAGCACTTCACCCAGCCCCCCGCCCGCTACTCCGAGGCCAGCCTCATCCGGGCCCTGGAGGAGAAGGGCATCGGGCGGCCCTCCACCTATGCCCCCACCATCTCCACCATCCTGAACCGCTATTATGTGGTGAAGGAGGGCAAGGCCCTGCGCCCCACCCCCCTGGGGGAGGTGGTCACCGGTCTGATGAAGGATAAATTTGAAGACATCGTGGACCCCACCTTTACCGCCCAGATGGAGGAGAAGCTGGACGAGGTGGAGGAGGGCAAGACCGACTGGAAGAAGGTCCTGTCCGACTTCTACCAGGACTTTGAGACCGAGCTGACCCGGGCGGAAAAAGAACTGGACGGCGAGCGCATCAAGGTCCCCGACGAGGTGTCGGAGGAGGTCTGTCCCCAGTGCGGACGGAACCTGGTGGTGAAGATGGGCCGGTTCGGCCAGTTCCTGGCCTGCCCCGGCTGGCCGGAGTGCGACTTCACCATGCCCATGGTGGTGGAGATGCCCGGCAAGTGCCCCAAATGTGGTGGGCGGCTGCTCAAGCGCACGGGCAAGAGCCGCACCACCGGCAAGCAGTATACCTTCTATTGCTGCGAGCGGTGCAACAGCCGGGACGAGGCCAACAAGTGCGACTTCCGCACCTGGGACGTGCCCGTAAAGGATAACTGCCCCGTGTGCGGCCAGACCATGTTCAAAAAGGCGGGCCGGGGGGCCAAGAAGCCCTTCTGCATCAACGAGAACTGCTCCAACTTCACCCCGGAGGACAAGCGGGGCGGCTGGCAGCGCAAGCCCGCCGCAGCCAAGACGGAGGAGTCCGCCGCTGAGAGCGCGGAAGAGACCAAGACCGCCAAAAAGCCCGCCGCGAAAAAGACGGCGGCAGCCAAGAAGACGGCCACGACGAAAAAGGCGACTGCGGCCAAAAAGACCACTGCCACCAAGAAGACGACCACGGCCAAGAAGGCTACAACGACTAAGAAGACCGCGACCACAAAGAAAACCACCGCCGCCAAGAAGACCACGGCGGCGAAGAAGACAGAAGAATGACCTGACACAGGGGGAGACCCCGGAAGGAGAACGCTATGGAACCTGTTATTGTCATCGGCGCGGGACTGGCGGGCAGCGAGGCCGCCTGGCAGCTGGCCCAGCGGGGCATCCCCGTCCAGCTGCGGGAGATGAAGCCCCAGAAGATGTCCCCCGCCCATCACACGGAATATTTCGGGGAGCTGGTGTGCTCCAACTCCCTGCGCTCTGACCAGCTGGAGAACGCGGTGGGGCTGCTGAAGGAGGAGCTGCGCCGCTGCAACTCCCTCATCATGGCCTGCGCCGACGCCCACCGGGTGGAGGCCGGCGGCGCTCTGGCCGTGGACCGGAATGCCTTTGCCGCCGCCATCACAGAGAAGATCCGCAATCACCCCAACATCACTGTGGTGGAGGGGGAGGTGACGGAGATCCCCCCCGAGGGCAACGTGATCTTCGCCACCGGCCCCCTGACCTCGGAGGACCTGTCCCAGGCCATTGCCGGACTGTTCCCCGACAGCAAATATCTCAACTTCTTCGACGCCGCCGCCCCTCTGGTCACCTTCGAGAGCGTGGACATGGACAGCGCCTGGTTTGCCTCCCGCTATGACCGGGGCACGCCGGACTATATCAACTGCCCCATGACGAAGGAGGAGTACGAGGCCTTCTGGCAGGAGCTGACCCACGCCCAGGAGGCGGAGGTCCACGGCTTTGAGGACTCTGGCGTGTTCGAGGGCTGCATGCCCGTGGAGGTCATGGCCCGCCGGGGCCTGGACACCCTGCGCTATGGCCCCCTAAAGCCCGTGGGCCTGAAGGACCCCAAGACGGGGGAGGAGCCCTATGCCGTGGTGCAGCTGCGCAAGGACAACGCTCAGGGTTCCATCTATAACATCGTGGGCTTTCAGACCCACCTGCGCTGGCCGGAGCAGAAGCGGGTGTTCTCCATGATCCCCGCCCTGAAAAATGCCGAGTACATCCGCTATGGCGTGATGCACCGGAACACGTTTTTGGACTCCCCCCGGCTGCTGGACCGGTATTACCGGGTGCGCGGCCAGGAGCGGCTGATGTTCTCCGGCCAGATCACCGGCGTGGAGGGCTATGTGGAGTCCACCGCCTCCGGCTGTCTGACGGCCATGGAATTGGCCCGCCGCCTGGAGGGCAAGCCCCCCATCAACTTCCCCCGGGAGACGGCCATGGGGGCCATGGCCCTGTATGTCAGCGACCCCAGCGTGGTGAACTTCCAGCCCATGAACGTGAACTTCGGACTGATCCCCCAGCTGGGCTATCGGGTGAAGGGCAAGCGGAACAAGAATGCCGAGATATCCAAGCGGGCGCTGGAAAAGCTGGCCGAGCTGGACCTGGGCTGAGTGAAAGGACGGGATGGATATGAAGATCATTGTAGACGCCATGGGCGGAGATAACGCCCCTCAGGCCCCTGTGATGGGCGCTGTGGAGGCCAACCGGGAATATGGCGTTGGCGTTATTCTGGTGGGCCGGGGGGAGACCATCCTGAAGGTCCTGGAGGACAACGGCATCAAGGAGCTGCCCGCCGGGGTGGAGATCGCCCACGCCAGCGAGGTGGTGGAGATGTGCGACAACCCGGCCACCGCCTTTCGGGAGAAGAAGGACTCCTCCCTCACCGTGGGCCTGAACCTGCTGAAAAGCGGGGAGGGGGACGCCTTCGTCTCCGCCGGGTCCACCGGAGCGCTGCTGTCCGGGGCGACCCTGGTGGTCAAGCGCATCCGGGGCATCCGCCGGGCCGCCCTTGCCCCCGTGGTGCCCACGGGCAACGGCGGCGCGGTGCTCATCGACTGCGGGGCCAACGCCGAGTGTCCCCCGGAGTATCTGCTGCAATTTGCCTATATGGGTTCCTATTACGCCGAGCACGTGCTGGGCCGCCCGGAGCCCCGGGTGGGCCTGCTGAACATCGGGGTGGAGCCCTCTAAGGGCACCAGCCTCCAGACCGCCGTCTATCCCATGCTGGTGGAGGCGGGCAAGGCGGGCCGCATCAACTTTGTGGGCAACGTGGAAGCCCGTGAGGCCGTGGAGGGCGCGGTGGACGTTATCGTGTCCGACGGCTACTCCGGCAACATCTTCCTGAAGACCATGGAGGGCACCGGTCTCTATCTGGTGCGTGAGCTGAAGAGCATGTTCACCCAGAGCCTGCTGACCAAGCTGGCCGCCGTGCTGGTGTCCGGCGGGCTGAAGAAGATGAAAAAGCTGCTCAGCTCTAGCGAGGTGGGGGGCACCGCCCTGGTGGGCATCTCCAAGCCCGTCATCAAGGCCCACGGCTCCTCCGACGCCTATGCCATTAAAAACGCCATCCGCCAGGCCCGGCAGTATGTCTCCTCCGGCATCATCGAGAGCATCACCGAGAACGTAGACGTCATGCGCCTGGACCCGCCCATGAAGGCGAAGGAGGCGGCAAAAGAAAAGGCCCCCGAGCAGGCATAAAGAAAGAAGGAACCACCGTGGCCCACGCCGTTCACGCCCGAAAGAAGGACCCCGCCGCCCAGCGGCGCAGGATGCTGGAAGCGCCCATTCCGCCCCTGGTCTGCTCCCTGGCCCTGCCCACCATCGTCAGTATGCTGGTCACGTCCATCTATAACATGGCGGACACCTATTTTGTCTCTCAGATCAACACCAGCGCCTCCGGCGCGGTGGGCATCGTGTTCTCCATCATGGCCATCATCCAGGCGGTGGGCTTTACGGTGGGCATGGGGGCCGGGTCCACCGCCTCCCGGCTGCTGGGGAAGGAGCGGGGAGAGGAGGCCAACACCTATGCCTCCACCGCCGTCTTTCTGGCCCTGGTTCTGGGGCTGTTGCTGTCCCTGCTGGGTCTCTGCCGCCTGGACGGGCTGATCTGGGCCTTGGGCAGTACCCAGACCATCTATCCCTATGCCCGGGAATACGCCGGATACATCCTGGTGGGAGCCCCTGTGATGGTGCTGGCCTTTACCCTGAACAACCTGCTGCGGTGGCAGGGGCTGGCCAACCTGGCGGTGATCGGCCTAGCCACCGGCGGGGTGCTGAACATTCTGCTGGACCCCCTGTTCATCTTCGGCCTGAACATGGGCATCGGTGGAGCGGGAGCGGCCACCCTGCTCAGCCAGTGCGTCAGCCTGGCCATTCTGGCCTCCTTCTTTTTCAGGGGCATGGGCTCCCTGCGGGTGCGGGTGCGGGATATCTCCCGCAAGCCGGGGGTGTACGCCACCATCTTCAAGCAGGGGATGCCCTCCTTCTTCCGCCAGGGGGTGGTGGGGGTGTCCACCATGGCCCTGAATTTCAACGCCCGGCTGTATGGCGACGCGGCGGTGGCCGCCATGTCCATCGTCAGTAAAGTGTTCGTCACGGTGCAGTCGGTGGTCATCGGCTTTGGCCAGGGCTTTCAGCCGGTGCTGGGCTTTAACTTTGGGGCGGGCAGGCTGGACCGGGTGAAGCGGGCCCTGGTTTTCTCCATCCAGGTGTGTACCGCCTTTTTGATCGTGGCGGCGGTGGCGGGCTATATCTTCGCCCCGGCCATCGTCACCGAGTTCCGCCGCAGCGACCCCCAGGTCATCGCCATCGGCACCCGGGCCTTTCGCGCCCAGTGCTTCAGCCTACCCCTGCTGGCGGTGTGCGTCTTTGCTAACATGTATTTTCAGTCGGTGGGCAAGGCCTTCCGGGCGACCATTCTGGCTGTGTGCCGCAACGGGGTGATGATTCCCCTGGTCTATATTCTCTGCTGGCGCTTCGGTCTCACCGGCCTGGAGTGGACCCAGACCCTGGCCGATGTGGTCTCCTTCGCCATCTCGGCGGGGATATTTGTCCAGTATTTCCGCCGGGAGTTTGGGCGGGAGGATCTGGGAAGATAACAAAACACGGGTAGGGGCGGACCTCTGTGTCCGCCCGCCGAAAACGGATGCACCCCCGTGGTACCCCTCATCCGTCATGACTTCGTCATGCCACCTTCTCCCCTGCGGGGCGAAGGCTAGAACCGTTTTGCGAGAAGCGCTCAAATGTCGCTGCCCTTCCCCTCATCCGTCACGGCTTTGCCGT
Organism: uncultured Eubacteriales bacterium; assembly: GCA_900549405.1. GTDB lineage: Bacteria > Bacillota > Clostridia > Oscillospirales > Oscillospiraceae > Lawsonibacter. The sequence continues at coordinate 59,118 of URNZ01000003.1, forward strand.
GCCACCTTCCCCCAGGGGAAGGCTTTTCGCTACAAAACGTACAATTAAAATGAAATATCTCAAACTGTATTACGAAAATACGCTCTTTTTCTCTGCCGCCCTGTCACAGGGCGGCAGTTTTCTTGTTCTTTTTACATTTTACAAAGGCTTAACATAGTGGCTGTTTTGCATTTTACAATGGGCCGGTATACTGTGCGCTGTAAGGTGAAAGCCAAATGAAAAACGCGGGCGGCGCTGAAGCCGCCCCACAGTAAGGAGAATTACCATGAAAAAGTTATTCAGTCTTGCTCTGGCCGCCGCCATGGCCCTGTCCATGCTCACCGGCTGCGGCAGCAACAACACCAATACCAATAATGACGCCAACAGCGCCGGCACCCAGGGCAGCCAGACTAGCCAGACCGAGCAGCTCAGCGGTGTGGTGAACACCAACGGCTCCACCTCCATGGAGAAGGTGATGCAGGTGCTCATCGAGGCCTTTAAGGAGCAGCAGCCCAACGTCACCGTGAACTACACCGGTTCCGGCTCCGGCGCGGGCGTGACCTCCGCCATCGACGGCACCGCCGACCTGGGCCTGGCCTCCCGCGCCCTGAAGAGCGAGGAGGAGGAGAAGGGCGCTCAGGCCAACATCGTGGCTCTGGACGGCGTGGCCGTTGTGGTCAACCCCGACAATGCCGTGGACGACCTGACCGTGGACCAGATCGCTCAGATCTTCAAGGGCGAGATCACCAACTGGAAGGACCTGGGCGGCGCTGACGAAGAGATCGCCGTCTATGGCCGTGAGGCCGGTTCCGGCACCCGGGGCGCCTTTGAGGAGCTGGTGGGCGTGGAAGACGCCTGCAAGTACCTGAACGAGTACTCCTCCACCGGCGACGTCATCGGCAACGTGGCCAGCAACCCCAGCGCCATCGGCTATGCCTCCCTGTCCGCTGTGGGCGACAACGTGAAGGCCGTGAAGGTCAATGGTGTGGAATGCAGCGAGGCCACCGTGCAGGACGGTACTTATGAGATCCAGCGCCCCTTCGTGATGATCACCAAGGACGGCACCCAGCTGAGCGACGCGGCCCAGGCTTTCCTGGACTTTGCCATGAGCGCTGACGCCGCCAGCCTGATCGCCCAGGCCGGTGCCGTGCCCCCCGCCAAGTAAGCAGTAAACGAAATTTTCAGGAGGAACACGCAGGGCGGGAACGTCCCGCGTGTTCCCCTGTGTCTGAGCGAAAGAAATGAATGAGAGAAAGGTGGACTTCGCCGTGAAGCGAACCCGAAAATTAGACCCCCTGGAGAACGCCATGCAGCTGCTGTTCTTCCTGTGCGGGGCGGTGGCGGTGGCCTTTGTGTTGGTCATCACCGTGTATCTGGTGGTCTCCGGCCTGCCCGCCATCCAAAAGGTGGGCCTGGGCAACTTCCTGCTGGGCACCACTTGGGACTCCGCCAACAAGACCGACCCCCAATATGGCATCCTGCCCTTTATCCTCACCTCCATCTACGGCACCGCCGGGGCCATCCTCATCGGCGTGCCCGTGGGATTTATGACGGCCATGTTCCTGGCCAAGGCCGCGCCCCCCAAGCTGGCGGCGGTGGTCCGTCCGGCGGTGGACCTGCTGGCGGGCATCCCCTCGGTGGTCTATGGCATGGTGGGCATGGTGGTGCTGCTGCCCGGCATCCGGGGCCTGTTCCACCTGAAGGCGGGGGACACCCTGCTGGCCGCCATTCTGGTGCTGGCGGTGATGATCTTGCCCTCCATCATCTCGGTGAGCGAGACCGCTCTGCGGGCGGTGCCCCGGGAGTATGAGGAGGCCAGCCTGGCCCTGGGCGCCACGGAGATGGAGACCTATTTCCGGGTGAGCGCCCCGGCGGCCAAAAGCGGCATCGCCGCGGCGGTGGTGCTGGGCGTAGGCCGGGCCATCGGCGAGGCCATGGCCATCATGATGGTGGCGGGCAACGCGGCCAATATGCCCGGCCTGTTCAAGAGCGTGAAGTTCCTGACCACCGCCGTGGCCAGCGAGATGTCCTATGCCGCCGACGGGTCCCTGCAGAAGATGGCCCTGTTCTCCATCGGACTGGTGCTGTTTCTGTTCATTATGATGATCAACGTGTTTTTGAATCTGGTATTGAAGCGGGAGAAGGAGTGAGGAGCATGGAAAGCGTCAACTATGTGGCGGCAAACAAGGCCGCCGCGTTGGAAGGGGAGCAGACGGCCCGGGCCGTCTGCCTGCGCCGCCGGGTGTATGACCGGGGGATGCGGGGCCTGCTGTGGCTCAGCGCCGGGATCACCTGCGCCCTGCTGGTGTTCCTTATGGGCTATATCCTGTGGCGGGGCATCCCCCAGCTGAGCTGGCAGTTCCTCACCTCGGCAGAGTCGGTGCTCAAGGGCACCCTGGGCATCCTGCCCGCCATCTGCAACACCCTGTATGTGGTGTGCGTCACCCTGTGCATCGCCCTTCCCCTGGGCGTGGGGGCGGCGGTGTACCTCACCGAATACGCCACCAACCACAAGCTGGTCTCTGCCATCGAGTTTGCCGCCGAGACCCTGTCCGGTATCCCCTCCATCCTGTATGCCCTGGTGGGCTATCTGGCCTTCTGCAAGACGCTGGGCCTGGGATACTCCCTGCTGGCGGCCAGCCTGGCTCTGGCCATGATGAACCTGCCCACCATCATCCGCACCACGCAAGAATCCCTGAAGACGGTGCCCCAGTCCTATCGGGAGGGGGCCCTGGGTCTGGGCAGCGGCAAGTGGCACATGATCCGCACGGTGGTGCTGCCCAGCTCCATCGACGGCATCGTCACCGGCTGCATCCTGGCCGTGGGCCGCATCGTGGGCGAGTCTGCCGTGCTGCTGTATGTGGGCGGCATGGGCAACGCCATGAACGACTTCTTCGCCAGCCCCGACAAGTTCCTCCACAGCTCCGGCGCCACCCTGACGGTGCAGCTTTACGTCTTTGCCAAGGAGCGGGCCATGATGGACCCCGCCTTTGCCGTGGCGGTGGTGCTGCTGGTGCTCACCCTGGCCATCAACCTGGCGGCCAAGGCTGCGGGCAAAAAGCTGAGACAGAAAAATTAAACGAGGAGTTTTAATGTATGGAAAACGCCATCCTCTCCGCCCGTGACCTGAACCTGTACTACGGGGAAAATCACGCGCTGAAGAATATCAACATCGACATTCCCGCCAACGAGATCACCGCCCTCATCGGCCCCTCCGGCTGCGGCAAGTCCACCTTTCTGCGCACCCTGAACCGGATGAACGACCTGATCCCCAGCGTGAAGATCGACGGCTCCCTGACCTATCGGGGCCAGGAGGTCTATGCCCCGGACCAGGACGTGACCGACCTGCGCAAGCACATCGGCATGGTGTTCCAAAAGGCCAACCCCTTCCCCATGTCCATCTATGACAACGTGGCCTACGGTCCCCGGACCCACGGCATCCGCAGCAAAGTGAAGCTGGACGAGATCGTGGAGGAGTCCCTGCGGGGGGCCGCCATCTGGGACGAGGTGAAGGACCGGCTGAAAAAGTCCGCCCTGGGTCTGTCCGGCGGCCAGCAGCAGCGGCTGTGCATCGCCCGTGCCCTGGCCGTCAAGCCCGACGTGCTGCTGATGGACGAGTCCACCTCCGCCCTGGACCCCATCTCCACGTCTAAGATCGAGGACCTTGCCGCCGAGCTGAAAAAAGATTATACTATCGTCATGGTGACCCACAACATGCAGCAGGCGGCCCGTATCTCTGACAACACGGCGTTTTTCCTGCTGGGCGAGCTGGTGGAGTTCGGCAAGACGGAACAGGTATTCTCCATGCCCCGGGACAAGCGCACCGAGGATTACATCACGGGGAGGTTCGGATAACCATGAGAGACCGTTTTCACGAACAATTGCAGCAGCTCAGCGAGGCGCTGATCACCATGGGCGCCCTGTGCGAGGAGGCCATCTCCGACGCGGCCAAGTCCTATTTCACCGGGGACCGGCGGCTGGGGGAGCGGGCCGGACAGCTGGAGCAGCAGATCGACCAGCAGCAGCGGGACATCGAGGGCCTATGTATGCAGCTTCTGCTGCGGCAGCAGCCGGTGGCCCGTGACCTGCGGACCATCTCGGCGGCCATGCGCATGATCTCGGACATGGAGCGCATCGGCGACCAGGCCGCAGACATCGCGGAGATCGCCCGGGACGTCCAGGCCGGCAAGCTGGCGGACGAGACCCCCATGGGGGACATGGCCCGCACCGCCATCAGCATGGTGACGGACAGCGTGGACGCCTTCGTCCGGCAGGATCTGGACCTGGCTCATCAGGTCATCGCCCGGGACGACCGGGTGGACAGCCTGTTCCTGAACATGCGGGAGCAGCTGGTGGCCATGATCGGCCGGGGGGAGGACGCCGCCGCCTGTCTGGACATGCTGATGATCGCCAAGTATTACGAGCGCATCGGGGACCACGCCTGCAACATCGCCCAGTGGGTGGAGTATGCCCTCACCGGTCAGTATGAGGACGACTGAAAGCGCTTTTTGACAGGAGTTTTGAACGGATATGATCTACGTTCTGGAGGATGACGCCAGCATTCAAAAGCTGGTGGTGTACACGCTGAACAGCCAGGGCATGGAGGCCCGGGGCTTTGACCGCCCCTCTCAGTTCTGGAGCGCCCTGGCCCTGGAAAAGCCGGAGCTGGTGCTGCTGGACATCATGCTGCCCGAGGAGGACGGCCTGCAGGTGCTGAAAAAGCTGCGGGCCGACCCGGCCACCCGCCGGACCCCGGTGCTGATGCTCACCGCCAAGAGCACCGAGTATGACAAGGTGCTGGGGCTGGACCAGGGGGCGGACGACTACATCGCCAAGCCCTTTGGCATGATGGAGCTGATGGCCCGCATCCGCACCGCCCTGCGCCACGCCGGGGGGCGGGAGGAGCAGGAGCCGGTGTATCGCCTGGGCGGGCTGTATGTAGACCCGGCCCGCCACATCGTCCGGGACGGGGAGCGGGACGTGGCCCTGACGCTGAAAGAGTTCCAGCTTCTGTGCCTGCTGCTGGAGCACCGGGGGACCGTGTTCACCCGGGACCAGCTGCTGAACACCATCTGGGGCTATGAATTCGACGGGGCCAGCCGCACCGTGGACGTACATATCCGCACCCTGCGCCAGAAGCTGGGGGAGTCCGGCGGCTGCATCGAAACGGTGCGGGGCGTGGGCTATAAGATCGCCGAGGGCTGAGAAAAACGCGGCTCTGGGCAGAATGGAGCAACAGATCAATGGCTGCGAAAATTTTTAAAAACGCCATGACGGTGGGACTGGCCGTGTTTCTGCTGTCGGTAGCCCTGTTCATGGGGGTGCTGTATCAGTATTTTGGCGACCAGCTTACCCGGGAGCTGGCCACCGAGGCCACCATGGTGGCCCAGGGCGTGGAGACCACGGGCCGGGATTACTTAAACGACCTACAGGTGTCCAGCCGGGTGACCTGGGTGGACCGGGACGGCACCGTGCTGTATGACAACCAAGCAGACCCCGCCAAGATGGAAAATCATGCAGACCGGCAGGAGATCCGCCAGGCCATGCTGGCCAGCCAGGGTACCGCCCAGCGGGAGTCGTCCACCCTGTCCCGCCGGACCTATTACGCCGCCCGCCGCTTAAGCGACGGCACAGTGATCCGCCTGGCCAGCGACCAGTCCACGGTGATCGTGCTGCTGGCCTCTATGATCCAGCCCCTGCTGATCATTCTGGTGCTGGCCATGATTTTGGCGGCGGTGTTGGCCTCCCGCCTGGCCAGGGGCATCATCCGGCCCATTCTGGACCTGAATCTGGAGGCGCCGGAGGAGTGCCAGGGCTATGACGAGCTGGCCCCTCTCATTACGAAAATCCGCCGCCAGAACGACACCATCCGCCGCCAGATAGATGCCATGCGCCAGCAGCAGCGGGAGTTTGCCACCCTGACAGAGAACATGTCCGAGGGCGTGGTGCTGCTGAACACCAAGGGGCGCATCCTGTCCTATAACTCCGGGGCCCTGCGCCTGCTGGGGGCGGCCAGCCCCGCCGAGCAGGCCAGCGTCCTCACCCTGGACCGCAGCGATGCCTTCCGCACGGTGGTGGAGCGCTCCCTGGACGGCCAGCGGGCCCAGGGCCGCCTGGAGCGGGGGGAGCGGTGCGTCCAGCTGCTGGCCGACCCGGTGTTCCACGAGACCCAGGTGGAGGGCGCGGTGCTGGTGCTGGTGGACGTCACCGCCCAGGAGCAGGGGGAACGGCTGCGGCGGGAGTTTACCGCCAACGTCTCCCACGAGCTGAAGACCCCCCTCACCGCCATCTCCGGCATGGCGGAGATCATCAAGGACGGCATCGTCAAGCCCGAGGACGTCAACGGCTTTGCCAGCGACATCTACCGGGAGAGCCAGCGGCTCATCGCCCTGGTGGAGGACATCATCCACCTGTCCCGCCTGGACGAGGGGGGCGACGGGCTGAAGATGGAGCCGGTGGACCTGCTGGAGCTGGCCCGCCAGACGGCCCGCCGCCTGGAGCCGGTGGCCCGGCGGGCGGAGGTGGCCATGGAGGTAAAGGGCAGCCCGGCCCAAATCACCGGCGTCCCCGCCGTGCTGGACGAGATGGTCTTCAACCTGTGCGACAACGCGGTGAAGTATAACCGCGCCGGGGGCTCGGTGACCATCTCGGTGGAGCCAGGGGAGCACGAGACCGTCCTGACCGTACAGGACACGGGCATCGGCATCCCCGACCAGGACCGGGACCGGGTGTTCGAGCGGTTCTATCGGGTGGACAAGAGCCACTCCCGCCAGATCGGCGGCACCGGCCTGGGGCTGTCCATCGTCAAGCACGCCGCCGCCCTCCACGACGCCCGCATCGACCTGGACAGCACCCTGGGCAAGGGCACGACCATCCGGGTCAGCTTTCCGAATGAGCGGGGGAAATAAGTAAGAAAAATCGGAGCCTGTCGCTGAAACAGCCACAGGCTCCAATCCTTTATACCCAATTTTCACTTTTTTCACCTGGCAGAGTGAAAATTCACTTTCATTCACTCTGTTGAGTGAAAATATGTGAATTTGGAATAGTGGATGCAGATCAGTCCAGCTCCAGCAGCCGCTGGGCGTTGCCGCCTAAGATCGCGTCCAGGGAATCCTGGGACAGGGGCAGGGCGCGGATGCGGTCCAGGCTCTCCTTCTGGCTGCCCCAAGGGCAGTCGGTGCCGAAGAAGATGCGCTCCGGGCCGAACAGGCCAACCATGCGGGTGAACTGCTCCCGGCCCATCATGTGCAGCTCCTCCGGGCGATAGAAGCCGTCGGGGGCCGGGTTCATGTCCCCCAGGGAGAAGGAGGTGTCCAGGCAGACGGAGGTGTGGGGCAGCAGCTGCTCCACCTGGTCCCAGTTCCGCCAGCCCCCCATGTGGGCCAGGATCAGCTTTACCGGCCCCACCTGGCGCAGGGCGTTCAGGCTCATCTCCGGGGAGGCGTGGACCTTGCCGGGGATACCCACGTCAAGCCCCGCGTGGACCAGCACCACCAGCCCCAGTTCGCCGCACCGGTCCAGGATGCGCAAAAACCGGGGGTCATCTAAATCCACCCCCTGATAGATGGGGTGGAGCTTGACGCCCTTCAGCCCCAGGCGCTCCACCCGGGAGAGCTCCTCCTTCCAGTTGGGGGCGTCGGGGTGCATCCCGCCGAAGGAGAAAATGCCCGTCTGGGCGTAGTCCTCGTTTACTTTGGCGGCGGCGTCGTTGATGTGGCTGACCTTGGCGGGATTGGTGGCCACCGGCAGGACGATGGACCGGTCCACCCCTGCCTGGGCCATGGAGGCGGCCAGCTCGGCATTGGAGCCGTGGGTGAAGGGGGTCAGGTGGCTCATGGCTGCCAGCTTTTCAATGGTGGCGGCGGCGATGGCCTGGGGAAAGGTGTGGGTGTGGATGTCGACGATCATGAAAAGGGTCCTTTCTGTATGGGGCGATCCGCCCCGGATCAGCTGGAAAAAGGCGCAAGACCTGCGGGTGCTGGTTGAAGCATACCACAGGTCTTTGCCTTTGAAAAGAGAGAAGAGAAAAGAGAAGATTTACAGCCGGTCCCCCAGGGCCTGGGTCTGCCGGACCAGCACCTTTTCGTCATAGCAGGAGAAGGCGTCGTCCACCAGCTTTTTATCCGGGGCGGGGGTGAGCAGAGAGATGACGGGGACCAGGATCAGCCCGGCGATCATGCAGAACGCGCCCGCGTTGATGGGGGAGCGGAGCAGGGCGGGGAAGGAGGAGCGCACGAAGATGTTGGCGATCATCACCACGGTGGAGAAGAGGAAACTGACCCAGCAGGCGGCCTTAGACGCCCGCTTCCAGTACAGACCGAACAGGAAGGGGGCCAGGAAAGCGCCCGCCAGCGCGCCCCAGCTGACGCCCATGAGCTGGGCGATGAAGGTGACGTTGGAGTGGTACTGCACCAGGGCGATGACCACGGAGATGGCGATGAACACCACGATCAGGCAGCGCATGATGAACACCTGGCGCTTCTCGCTCATGTCCTTGATGATGTTGTCCTTCAAAAAGTCCAGGGTCAGGGTGGAGCTGGAGGCCAGCACCAGGGAGGACAGGGTGGACATAGAGGCGGACAGCACCAGGATCACCACCACGGCGATGAGCAGATCGGGCAGACCGGAGAGCATGGTTGGGATGATGGAGTCATAGCCGCCGGCGGCCAGGTCCACCTTGTCAGAGAACAGCCGGCCAAAGCCGCCCAGGAAATAGCACCCGCCGGAGACGAACACGGCAAACACGGTGGAGATGACCATGCCGGTGTCGATGGCCTTCTCGTCCTTGATGGCATAGAACTTCTGGACCATCTGGGGCAGGCCCCAGGTGCCCAGGGAGGTGAGCAGCACCACGCCCAGCAGGTTCAGGGGGTCGGGGCCGAAGAAGGAGGCGAACACGCCGGGGGCCTGGGACACCTCCGGGTCTTGGATCTGGGCCAGGCCCTCCAGCGCGGCCATGAACCCGCCCTGGCTGTGGAGCACAGCGGCGATGACGGCGCAGATGCCAAAGATCATGATGATGCCCTGGATAAAGTCGTTGATGGCGGTGGCCATATAGCCCCCGGCGATGACATACACGCCGGTGAGCACCGCCATGACGATGACGCACACGGAGTAGTCGATGTTAAAGGCCATGCCGAACAGGCGGCTCAGGCCGTTGTACAGGCTGGCGGTGTAGGGGATCAGGAAGATGAAGATGATGACCGAGGCGGCGATCTTCAGCGACTTGCTGCCAAAGCGCTTGCCGAAGAACTCGGGCATGGTGGCGCTGTCCAGATGCTGGGACATGATGCGGGTGCGGCGGCCCAGCACGGCCCAGGCCAGCAGGGAGCCCAGCAGGGCGTTGCCGATGCCCGCCCAGGTGGCGGCGATGCCATATTTCCAGCCGAACTGTCCGGCATAGCCCACAAAGACCACGGCGGAAAAATAAGACGTGCCGTAGGCGAAGGCGGTGAGCCACGGGCCAACCGAGCGCCCGCCCAGCACAAAGCCGCTGACGTTGGTGGCGTGTCTCCGGCAGTAAAGGCCGATGCCCACCATCACGGCGAAGAACACCAACAGCAGGGTGATCTTGATAACCATTGGGATCATTCCTCTCACGCACAGTTTGTTACTTTGCTGCGTTGAAGTTTAACGCAGAGAACCGCAAAAGTCAAGAAAAATTTTAAAATTTCCGAAAAAAATCTCCCGGCTGCTCTTGGCAGTCGGGAGAGGGGAAACGGTTCACTTGTGTGCGCTTCGCCGGAGCAGCGACCCTGACAGCCGCCACAGGGGCAGCAGATAGAGATAGCAGGCGAAGAAGATGGAGGCGGTGGGGGCGGCGATGGAGGCCAGGGGGACGCCCCCGGCGATGGACCAGGGGACCAGGGGGGCCACGACGACCACCGCATCCTCCAGGTCCAGGGCCAGCTGCTCCCGGTCCTCCTGGGTCTGGTCGCACAGCTGGTGGGTGAGGAGAATGGACAGGGTCTGGTTGCAGGCCACCATAGACGCGGGGATGGAGGCGGCCAGGATGGCGGCGTAGGGACCCGCACGGCGGGCCAGGCGGCCAATGGCGGCCTTCACGTGGTCCAGCAGGCCCGTCTGCTGAAAGATGCCCGAGTAGGAGGAGGACAGGCACACGATGGCGGTGACCCGGGCCATGGACCAGATGCCGCCGCCGTTGAGCATGGCTCCAAGCTGGCTGTCCGCCGCCCGATAGCCAAAGAACAGCAGCCGTGGCAGGTCAGCAATCGGGGCGTGCTGCACCAGCAGGCAGACGGGCAGGGCGGAGAGGATGCTGGCGGACATGGCGATTTTCACGTTCACCTGCATCAGGGACAGGGCCAGGATCACCAGGGCGGGGATCAGGGCCAGCCAACTGAGAGAAAAGGCGGGGGCGAACAGGGCCTCCAGATCCATGACCTCCCCGGCGGGGCGGGACAGCACCCCCAGCAGGCCATAGACGCCGCAGGAGAGCAGAAAGGGGACCAGGGCCGAGCGGACCATAGACCGGATGTTGTGAAAGACGTCCGTCCGGGTCAGCTCTGACACCAGCAGGGCGCTGGTGGACACAGGGGAGCACCGGTCCCCGAAATAGACCCCGGACAGCACCGCACCGCCCACCAGCAGCTGGTTCAGCCCCAGGCTGGAGCCGATGGCGGCGCAGATGACCCCCATGGTGGCCGCCGTGCCGAAGGAGGTGCCCGTGAGAAAGGACACCAGGCAGTTGAGCAGAAAGGCCATCACCACAAACAGAGCGGGCCGGATGAGCCGGGCGGAGAAGCAGACGATGACGGGGATGGTCCCCGCCTGCCGCCACAGGGCGGTGAGCATCCCGATGAGCAGGAAGGTAATAAGGATATTCTTCACCGTCAGAACGCCATCTAAAGCCAGGCGAAACAGCCGGGACCAGGCAAAGCCCTTCCGGCGGCCATAGAGCAGAAACAGGACAAACCCCGCCGCCAAGGCATATAAAATGGACTGTCCCAGGGCCACGCACAGCAGCAGCGCGGCGCAGAACGCCCCCAATACCAGCCACTCCACAGGACAGCGCCTCCTTTTTCACAACTTTTTTTCCCGATTCATCATAACACAGGAGCGCTCCAAAGTAAAACTGTTGTTTGCTGTGTGAGATACAGAAAAAAGTTGTGACCCCCGCAGGGCCCTGGTGAAAACAGGACTCTGCGGGGGTAATGTGTTAGACTACTTTACAAAGATAAAGTGTGTTCCGTTATTTTCCGTGGTCAATCGCTTCTTGCAGTGTGGAGCACAATCTGGAGGCAGTCTCACCAAACAAACCAGTGCCGCAGGTATAACCGACCAGAGTTTCTTCCGCTTTCCACGCATTCGTAGACCAGACATAGTAAGTTCCCTTGCCATAGGAGTAGAGGTTGTTTTCCTGGTCCTTCTCGGTGTTTCCGATGGTAATCATCCATTTTGTTGTAGAGTTGCTTGTGTTTTTGATCCAGATATAAAAATACTTATAAGTGCTGTTCAGGTCTAAATATTCCCGGTCCGTCTGCTGACCACTGTAGGACGCATAGTAACCGTCTTTTGTGGAACGGGTCATGGGAGGGGGCGTTTCATCGTCAGGAGCCCTATAAATGGCGATATTTCCGACGTAAATCGTGTCACCAACATCCATGCCGGACAGGTCCACGTTTTGAGAGAGGGCAACTTCGGAATCCGTTTTTGCGTCGTCCGGCTGGTTTACTGCGAACGAAGCATAGCACAGGGACATGATAATAGCGAATCCGGTAATCAGGGTCACGATTTTTTTCATATCTGAGCGCTCCTCTCCAAAGTCGTGTGAAATCAATATTTCACAAATCCAGATACTGTGCATATTACCAACCAACAGAGAAATCATCCGTATTGGAACCGGTGTTGCTCCAGTTGTCCTGCTCCATGCTACTGATCGGGGTGGATGAGTCTGTACGCCCAGCTGCGACATGGCGAAGTAGAATGGAACAAACAACTGCGGCAGCAATCAGAACGCAAAGAGCAAGCATCCATTTGATACGGGAGTGCCTGCGAGCGTTTTCGACCTCAGGTGTACAGTCCGACCTTTCCGTGCATGGGTTCAAATTTTGACCATCCAGCAGATAGTCGACAGAGACACCATATAGTTTACTCAGACACTTGAGGTTTTCAGTAGAAGGAAGCGCCAGACCGGATTCCCACCGGGAGATCGCTTGCCGAGAGATGTTCAACTCTGCCGCAACGTCAGCTTGGGTCAGATGTTTTTCCTTTCGCAGATGGGCAAGCCGTTGGGATAGGTTCATCTGTTTTCACTCCGATTCTATGATAAAATTTGCTTGGATGTAAACCGCTTTCTGGTTACATTTGCGCAATTATTGGTTGCTTTTTAGAAAAATGACGGAATTTTGATGAATATAGTTTGATCCCCCCGCCGGATGATTTAGTCCAACGGGGGGATGCAGTCAGAATTGCAGCACCACGCCGACGACGGCGGAGAAGGCGATGAACAGGATGGGGTGGAGCTTTTTCAGGGGGGTGTAGCGCATGGCGATAAAGACCACCACGGCCAGGATGAGGGCGGGCCAGTGGATGGAGATGGTCTCGCCCAACGTGACCAGCACGGTCATGGCCACCGTCAGTCCGGCGGAGGCGATGAGGGCGGTGGAGGCGGGGCGCAGGCCATAGAACACGGCCTCCACCGTTTTGGACTGGCGGAACTTCTGCAAAAACCCGGCGATGATGACGATGACCACGATGGAGGGGAAGGTGAGGCCCAGGGTGGCCACAATGGCCCCGATGATGCCGGGGATGCCGTGGAGCCGGGCGATGGTAAAGCCCACATAGGTGGCCATGTTCACGCCCATGGCCCCGGGGGTGGACTCGGACACGGCGATCATGGTGCTCAGGTCGGCGGCGGTGAACCAGCCGGTGCGGGCGCCCAGGTCCTGAAGGAAGGGGATGGTGGCAAGGCCCCCGCCCACGGCGAACAGGCCGGTCTTGGCAAACTCAAAAAACAGGCGCAGGAGGATCATTTGCCCTCGCCTCCCTTCTCGTTCTGCTCGCTCTTCTCAAGGCCCCGGATGCGCCGCCAGGCATAGCCCAGCACCCCGGCGCACACGATGAGGATGGCGGGGGACAGCCCCACGAAGAAGGCCAGGGCCAGCACCACCAAGAAGATGCCCACGGTGAGGGCATCGATGATGGTGGACTTGCCCAGCTTGATGACGCTGGAGGCGATGAGGGCCACCACGCAGGCGTTCACCCCCCGCAGGGCGTGCTGCACCACGGGGATGTCCGCGAAGTTGGACAGGCACGCGGCGATGACCGAGATGATGATGATGGAGGGGGAGATGACCCCCAGGGTGGCCAGAATGCCTCCGGCCAGGCCCTTATACCGATAGCCGATGAAGGTGGCGGTGTTCACGGCGATGACGCCGGGAGTACACTGGCCGATGGCGTAGTAATCGGTCAGGTCCGCGTCGGTGGCCCAGTGCTTTTTCTCCACGATCTCCCGCTGGAGAATGGGCAGCATAGCATAGCCGCCGCCAAAGGTGCACACGCCGATCTTGGCGAAGGTAAAATACAGGTCCCACAGCAGTTTCATGGCGTTCTCCCGCTTACACGTTGAAGCGGAACAGGATGATGTCCCCGTCCTGGACCACGTACTCCTTGCCCTCAGAGCGGATGAGGCCCTTCTCCCGGGCGGCGGCCATGGTCCCGCAGGCCATCAGGTCGTCATAGGAGACCACCTCCGCCCGGATGAAGCCCCGCTCGAAGTCGGAGTGGATCTTGCCCGCGGCCTGGGGGGCCTTGGTGCCCCGCTTGATGGTCCAGGCGCGGCACTCGTCCTCGCCGGAGGTGAGGTAGGAGATGAGGCCCAGCAGAGAGTAGCTGGCCTTCACCAGCCGGTCCAGGCCGGACTCGGCGATGCCCAGGTCGTCCAGGAACATCTTCTTCTCCTCGGGGTCAAGCTCGGCGATCTCCGCCTCCAGCTTGGCGCACACGGGGATGACCTGGGCCCCCTGGGCCTGGGCCCGCTCCTCCACCTGGCGGTAGTACTCCACGCCGTGGGGGTCGGCAAAGCCGTCCTCGTCCAGGTTGGCGGCATAGATCACAGGCTTGAGGGACAGCAGCTCGCAGTCGGGATACTCCTGGGCGATGTCCACCGCCTCGTAGGTCCGGGCGGACTTGCCGTCGTTCAGCCAGTCCCGCAGACCCTCGAAGTCGGCGGCCTCCTGCAAGAACTTTTTGTCCCCCTTGGCGGCCTTTTTGGCCTTGTCGATGCGGCGCTCCACCATCTCCAGGTCGGCCATGACCAGCTCCAGGTCGATGGTGTCCATGTCCCGGATGGGGTCGGTGGAGCCCTCCACGTGGATGACGTTCTCGTCGTCAAAGCAGCGGACCACATGGACGATGGCGTCGGTCATGCGGATGTTGCCCAAAAACTTGTTGCCCAGGCCCTCGCCCCGGGAGGCGCCCTTCACCAGTCCGGCGATGTCCACAAACTCGATGACGGCGGGGGTGGTCTTTTTGGGGTGATACATCTCCGCCAGCTTGTCCAGCCGGTGGTCGGGCACGGCCACCATGCCCACGTTGGGGTCGATGGTGCAGAAGGGATAGTTGGCGCTCTCCGCGCCCGCGTTGGTGATGGCGTTGAACAGGGTCGATTTGCCAACATTAGGAAGACCCACAATACCCAGCTTCATGTGACACATTTCTCCTTTATTTACAGAGAAAAACGAAGAAAACACAAAAATTTTCACACGTTTTTCAAATATAGACACAACAAACAGTCAAACAGGACCGCACTGTGCAACAATACATTTTACCATGGGATGGGAGGTTTCTCAAGGGGGAAAAGAGTTAAAGGCTAACTTATAAGAAAACCAGTGATTTTTTTGAGATAAGGTGCTATAGCGACCAAAAATGTTGCATGATTTGCAGCTGAACTAATCAGTGAGTTATATTGTTGAAAGAACGAGGGTTTTCCGATATTTTCTCGTGCGGAATCGATTTGTCTTAATAGTTCTTCGTTGTTTTCTAGCTTTTCAGCTTCCTGGCGAATGGTATCGAATATCGGGCGTAAAGCCGAAGCGTTCTGAACATTAAAGTTATAGTTATTTACTACATTCATCTGGTCTTTTTCATAATATTTTAGTTGCTCATGGTAAGTTCGAGCTGAATTTTTGATTTGAATGAAAATGGGAACATCACTGCCCCAGAAAACTGTTAGATACCCTTTCTCCTCTAATTCTCCTATCATCCCGCGAAGTTCATTATCTTCTTGACTAGTACATGATTCAAAACGCTTTTCTAACATGTCTACTGGGTTACTAGCATCTAGAATATCATCTAGCAATTTTTCGGAGTTTAAAGGTAACTTTTGGAACATTGACTCCACCCCCTCAATTTTTAATTCGTCAGTTACAGTGTCCACAATTTCACTTTTAATATCTTGGATTATGTTATCAAAATTAGATTCAAATTTTATCATTCATACCTCGATTATTTTTCCGTCAACCCCTGATACATCCGCATCAGCTCCGCCACACAGGCGCTTTCGCTGTTCAGCTTTCCCCAAAAACCATATGCCTGCATCACGGCCTTGTCGTTCTGCTGGTGGGCCTTGCGCAGCTCCGGGGGCATGGTCGCCTCGTCGTACAGGTCGGCAAGACTGCAATCCGGGTAAAGCTCCCGGGCGTCCAAGATCGCCTGTGCGGTCTGCTCGATTCTGGCCTTCTGTTCGTCCGTGGGCGTGGGCCAGGGGAAGTTGTTGTAAACCACGTCTTTGGAATAGCGATAGTCGCTTTTCAATCGGCCACACACGGCACGCATCCATGCCATGTGGACATTAGAGGTCAGGATACCCAAGTGATAAAGCGTGGCATCAGGAATGATAAACACAAGGTCACTACAAAGCGTATCTGAATTCATAAACCCCATGGGAATATACCGACGTTTTTCTGAAGAGACTTTCGGCATCAAAATATACCTATCATGTGGCATATTCTCAACATGAAATCTTGTCGGTCTGTCTGCCAGCTTTACAGTTCCGGCACTTTTGCTGGCAAGCCGCAATTCACGGACCGCTTCTACACGCTTCAGGCACTCCGGCATTTTCCGAAGTTCACTGGGCGAACAATCACCAAGCCACAGACAATAGCGAGGGCAACGATTGATAAATTCCTGTGAGCCATACCAAGGTCTGAAATACTGCTTAGATTGCGGCTCTTTCTGAATAAATGCGTCCATTTCTTCTTTTGTGAATAGATAGTTTCCGCCATCAATGGGTTTGTTGCCGATTCCGATTTGGGGCACATCACATAGCGGCTTATTTCTGCTCTCTACAAATACGTTGTCGGCATCCAGCAAATATCCGTTGATATTCTTGACGATTTGGATGCGGTCACTGGAGTACAGAACTTTTTCCGCAGAGTTGGGCGCGGTGCTGAATCCGATGATGACGCAGTGAACGTGGGCCTTGATCTTAGCCTCGCTGTCCCAACGGAAGGTGCGGTGGGCAAAATCGATATGAACGCCGGCTTCAAACAGCGGCTTCCAAAGATTTGCGACACTTTCCCCCTGAGAGACGGAATTTGTGGAAACAAGTGCGCTGCGAATAGCCGTCCCCTGCATCAGGTCGGTTGTTTTCTTATACCAACAGCAGACATAATCCAGATTTCCAGCGTTTTTCCACCCGTCGAAAATCAGATTGACATCCGCCTTTTGGTCTGCGTTCATGAGGCGCGCCCCCACAAACGGCGGGTTTCCCATGATATAGTTTAGTTTCCCTTTGGGTACAACATCCTCCCAGTTCAGGCGCAGGGCGTTGGCCTCGGTGATGTTGGCGTAGGATTTCAGGGGGAGGAAGTCGATCTGATGGGCGACGATGTCCTCGGTCTCTTTCAGCATCTGACTCTCGGCGATCCACAGGGCGGTCTTGGCCACGGTGGCGGCGAAGTCGTTGATCTCGATGCCGTAGAACTGGTGGATGGAGACCTGGATGGGGTTTGCAAAGTCGCCCATGGTGATCTGGTCGGTCTGGCAGCGCAGGGCGTCGTTTTCCAGCCGCCGCAGAGAGATGTAACTCTCCGTGAGGAAGTTGCCGGAGCCGCAGGCGGGGTCTAAGAAGGTCAGGCCTGCCAGCTTGTCCTGATAGGCGGCCAGCCTTGCCTCTCGGGTCCGTTCCACCGGAATGCGTTTGATCTCCTCCAGCTCGGCTTTCAGGCCGTTTAAGAACAGGGGGTCGATGACCTTGTGGATGTTCTCGATGCTGGTGTAGTGCATCCCGCCGGAGCGGCGGGTGTCCGGGTTCAGGGTGCTCTCGAATACGGCGCCGAAGATGGTGGGGCTGATGGCGGACCAGTCAAAGTCCTGGCTGGCCTTGGAGAGCAGAAGGCTTTTCAGCTCCTCGGTAAAGGGCGGGATCTCGATGTCCTCGTCGGCGAACAGGCCGCCGTTGACATAGGGGAAGGCAGCCAGGGTGGGGTTGTCGTCAAAGAGGTATTTGTCCCGGTCCTGGGGCTTTTGGTCCAGGGTGCGGAACAGTTCTACCAGGGCCTTTCGGATGCCGTGGGCGGGGATGTCCCTCAGATAGTCGTGGAACATATCCCGGCGGTGGTTGAAAATGCCCGCATCCTCGGCATACAGGCAGAACACCAGCCGGACGCACAGGGCGTTCAGGCTTTTCAGCGTCTTTGGGTCGGTGGGGTCCTTGTACTGCTGCAAGAGGGCATCATACAGCACGCCCACCAGCTCGCCGGCTTGGAGAGAGACCTTTTCTTCATGCTTGATGGCATCGCTGCCGGTGTTCACCAGGAAATTCAGCTTGGAGCAGTCTGCGGCCAGGTCGGCCAGGGTCAGCACCTCCGGCTCCCCGTTGGGGAAGTTCATGTCGTGGACCTCAAAGGTCTGGAAGTTGCACACCACGATCCACCGGGGCTGCTCCGACTGGGGCAGATAGGCCCCATACCGCCGGGCCTGCTGATAGGGGGACAGGAGGGAGCCGTCGGACTGCTTATAGCCCCGGGTCAGCACGATGTCCTTGCCCTTCTGCTCCACCAGCACCCGGGTCTGGGGGATGTAGCCGTCGATGAATTTGGTGGTGCGCTTCCCCGTGCGGGGGTCATCCACCTCCACACGGCGCTCGAAGCTGATGTACTTCTCCGGCTCCTCCACCCCAAAGACCTTTTGCAGCAGCGCCAGCCAGAACGCCTGGGTCTCCTGCTTCTCGTCCCCGCGGTCCTCCCAGTCCGCCGCAAATTGTCTCGCCGCCGCCCGCTGCTGCACGTCCGTCATGGTGTAAGCCCTCCTGAATTCATGTTTTCTGGCAATATCATACCATATTGCGGCAGAGTTGGAAAGCACTTTGCACAGAAGCGGGCGGGCGAGAAAAGATTCCAGTATAACCGATAAAATGAACTAAAATAAAAATTTGTCTGTTATATCGAATAAAATCGGAAAATCCGATTGAAATTTCACTGTAACTTTGATAAGATGGGTTTAAAGTGAGGTGACGGTCTGTGATAAAGCGGGAATCTTATATGCGGCGCATCCGGCCCTTTATCAACGGCGAGCTGGTCAAGGTGATGACGGGCATCCGGCGCAGCGGGAAATCGGTGATGCTGGAGCTGGTGAAGCAGGAGCTGCTGGAGATGGGGGTGGAGAAGGCGCAGTTTATCTCCATCAACTTCGAGGACATGCGCTATCTGCACCTGTGTACGGCCCAGGTCCTGCACCAGGAGATCTTGACCC
This sequence comes from uncultured Eubacteriales bacterium, assembly GCA_900549405.1. GTDB lineage: Bacteria > Bacillota > Clostridia > Oscillospirales > Oscillospiraceae > Lawsonibacter. The sequence continues at coordinate 77,814 of URNZ01000003.1, forward strand.
GGGCCGAGGGCATAGCGGGCAAGGTCTATCTGTTCTTCGACGAGATACAGGAGGTAAAGGACTGGGAGAAGTGCGTCAACTCCCTGCGGGTGGCCCTGGACTGCGACATCTACATCACCGGCTCCAACGCCAAGCTGCTCTCCGGGGAGCTGGCGACCTATCTGGGCGGGCGCTATGTGGAGTTTGTGATCTATCCCTTCTCCTTTGCGGAATTTCTGGAGCTGTACCGGCCCACCGATCCCCAGGCCACGGCGGGGCAGTGCTTTCAGCAGTATCTGCTCTTCGGCGGGATGCCCTATCTGTCCCGGCTGAACTATCAGGAGGAGCCGGTCCGGCAGTATCTCAGCGACCTGTACGACTCGGTGCAGCTGAAGGATATCATCAAGCGCAACAAGGTCCGGGACGTGGACCTGCTGGAGCGCATCCTGGCCTATGTGATGGCCAACGTGGGGACGACTTTTTCGGCGGGCTCTCTGGCCAAGTTTTTCAAGAGCGAGCAGCGCAGCGTGTCGCCGGAGACGGTGCTGAACTATATCCGCTATTGCTGCGACGCCTATCTGTTCTATCAGGTAAAGCGCCAGGACTTGCAGGGCAAGCAGATCTTGGCCACCAGCGAGAAATATTACATCGCCGACCACGGCATCCGGGAGGCGGTGTTCGGCGGGAACATGCGGGACATCAACCTGGTGCTGGAGAACATCGTGTTTCTGGAGCTGCTCCGCCGGGGCTATACCGTCACGGTGGGCAAGGCTGGGGAGAAAGAGGTGGACTTCGTCTGTGACAAGCGGGGGGAGAAGCTCTATGTCCAGGTGACCTATCTGCTGGCCTCGGAGGAGACCATCGCCCGGGAGTTCGGCGTCTATGACAGCATCCGGGACAATTTCCCCAAGTATGTGGTCTCCATGGACGAGCTGGACTTGAGCCGCAGCGGCATCAAGCACCGGAACATCCGGGATTTTCTCCTGGCGGAGCGTTGGGATTAACGACAAGAAAAATCGAAGATAAGACAGAAAAACGCCCCCGGGCAACGGCACGAAAACCGTCGCACGGGGGCGCTGTTTCTTTGGTTCACTGGGGCAGACACTTTAAAATGCCCCGGCGGAGCTTTTCTTCGCCCAGGGGCTTGGACAGGTGGTCGGTCATGCCGGCCTGGCGGCACTGGGCCACGTCGTCGGCGAAGACGTTGGCCGTCATGGCCAGGATGGGCACGGTCTTGGCGTCGGGCCGGGGCAGGGCGCGGATGCGGCGGGTGGCCTCCAGGCCGTTCATCACGGGCATCATCACGTCCATCAGGATCACGTCAATCTCACCGGGCCGGGAGGACTGGAAGATGTCCAGGGCCTGCTGGCCGTTCCAGGCCTGGATGATGCTGGCCCCCGCGTCCTGAAGGAAGAACTGGGCGATCTCCATGTTCAGGGCGTTGTCCTCGGTGAGCAGCACGGTGACGCCGTCCAGAGACCGGGTTGGCTCTGCCGCAGCGGCGGGGGCGGCCTGCTGGGGCGGCTGGGCCAGGGGGAGGGGCAGCTCCACGGTGAAGGTGGTGCCCACGCCGGGGGCGCTGTCCACCTGGATGGAGCCGTTCATGCGGGTGACCAGCTCCTTCACGATGGACATGCCCAGGCCCGTGCCCTGATACAGGGTGCGGGCGCCGGGGTGCTCCTGGCTGAAGGGCTGGAACAGGCTGTTTTTCGCAAACTCCGGGCTCATGCCCACGCCGGTGTCCTGGATCTTGAATTCAAAAACGGCGGCGTCATCCTGGACGGAGCGCCGGGTGACCCAGGTGTCGATGGTCCCGCCCTGCTTGTTATAGCGCACGGAGTTGCTGAACAGGTTCAGCAGGATCTGCCGCAGGTGGAGGGGGCTGCCCAGCACCCAGACAGGCTCCTGGGCCAGGGGGTGGCAGCGATAGGTCAGGCCGGTGCCCTCCACCAGGGACTCGTCCAGGGCGCGCACCTGGCTCAGCAGATCGGTCAGGTCGAAGGGGATGTGCTCTAGCTGGATGTGGCCGCTCTCCAGCTTGCTCATGTCCAGCACGTCATTGATAAGGGACAGCAGATGCTGGGAGGAGGCCTGGACCTTTTCCAGACACCGGTCCACCGTGGCCCGGTCCTCCCGGTTTTTCTGGATGATGGACAGCATGCCCATGATACCGTTGATGGGGGTGCGGATGTCGTGGGACATGCGGCTTAAAAACTCCGTTTTGGCCTGGTTGGCGGAGGTGGCCTGGTCATAGGCGGCCTGGAGCCGGGCGTTCTCCTCCTGCTCCCGCTGGTGGAACTGGGTGGTGTCCTTCAGCAGGATCAGACCGTGGACCACGGCGCTCTCCTGGCCGGTGACGGGGTCATAGACCAGCCCGTCGGACATG